>JAYVAZ010000265.1:0-8385 GCA_043750675.1 Pseudobdellovibrionaceae bacterium
ATGAAGGCCGAAGTGGAAAGAGTTAAGAAAGACAAAAATGCTGTGTTTTTCGATGCTTTTGTTAGGGCGACAGCAACGGCGTAACTCGCGTGCGGGGCGAGCTGCGCTCGCGGCACGCTACACTTCGGAATTACGCTACGGAATTACGCTACGGAGCAAATAATCTCTTTATTCTTTTTGGGAAAGTCGATTTGAAACGAAGTGTTTCTGGAATCGATGTCGTAGTAAATCTGTGCTCCGTGCTCTTCTAAAATACCTTTGGAAATACTAAGTCCCAATCCGGTGCCTTTTCCAACTTCTTTAGTGGTAAAGAAGGGCTGCATCACTTTGTGTGCAACATCAGGCGGAATACCGACGCCGGAATCGATAATTTTGATGATATAATAGTTTTCATTTTCCGACGTGCTAATTTTGATCCACTTCTTTTCCAAATGGTTGACGGCATCCGCGGCGTTACTGAGAAGATTCAATAATACCTGAATCATCTGCGATTCCCGACATAAAATATTAAAATCGGAATGCGCTTCAAAAGTAATTTCAATATTTCGATTTTTTATTTTTTCGCTGCATAATTCTAAAGTATTTTCATAAATAAATTTGAATTTAGTGGATACAAAAGGATCACTTTCCGAATTTCTTGCAAAAGCCCTTAGCCCTTTGATTATCTTCGCAATCCGATCCGCCGTGCTAGAGATTTTGGCCAATTCCTTTTTAAAAACCTCTGAATTGACTTCACCACTAGACATTAAAACAAAAAGCAATTGTTCGGCGCGGCTTTTGATGATCGCTAATGGATTATTAATTTCATGTGCCATTCCCGAAGCCATTTGCCCTAAGGCGGCCATCTTAGAATTTTCAATCATACCCATGCTTAGTTTAATAATTTGTTTTTGATATCGGTAATTAATTTTGACTGTAATTCCTAGAATGGCGAAGACAGCAAGAGAAGAAGCCGACATTAACAAAGTGGGAAAAAAATCCATAGGCTGAATAAAATAACTTATCCATGGCAAAGTAAGGATCGTTAAACTGACAAAAACATAATCTTTGAATCTTAAAGCCGATGATCCGGCCGCAATGGCCGTAGCTAGAAATCCAAATCGATAATATTCATTCCAAGAATTTAAATGGCAAAGATAGGCAAAATGAAAAACATGGGAAAGCAAAATAAAATTGAGCGGCCAAATTAAATTACGGACGATCAGATTTTTTTTGTAAGTAAACAGTAGTAACAAACCCGCCAGGCCGCTGAGAAACAATCTTTGCGTAAGACTTTCTTGAAAGGTAGGATTTATGGCAAGATACATCCAGTAAAACGGCCAATACAAGAGCAGTGAACACAAAAGCATTCCACGAAGTCGTAGAAGAGTGATTTTTTTTGCTAATAGATCCAAGCTCATAGGTATAATTTATCGGCTCGTAAGCCCTTCTTTTTAAGTCTAGTAAACGTACTTTAATGGGGGCCTTTTTGAACTGATATTTACCGCATTCTGCGAACAAACTAGACCTTATATTTTCCATCTCAATTTCAGTGCATAGCGAACGGGAAGAGACCTGGTTATGTTGCGTTTTGCCGCTGTGTTTGAATTTTCTGATAAGCTGTTTGGTGAGTGATTTCATAAGACTTCCTTTTTCTTTATTCCAGGCTATTTATTAGCCCCGCAATGGTTATTTGTATTTACATATAATTTACATAAGCCTTATTTCACCGTCAATTCCCTTTTTTATTTCTAGACTTCCCTATGAATTGTGAATAAAAACCGACATTTACAGAATTAAAAAACATCAATTAAAAAGGCTTGAAATAAATATGCAATTTACATATAGTTTACACAGACAGCGATGGAGGGTATTCACAAATTATGAACCGCAATTCGGATTCTGCCGAAACTCAAGAGCAAGTGAATTGGCTTTTCTTAGATTTAAATTCCTATTTTGCATCCGTTGAACAACAAATGAACCCTAAACTGCGCGGAAAACCTGTGGCAGTAGTCCCGATGATTACGGATTCGACCTGTTGTATTGCCGTCAGTTACGAGGCTAAAAAATTTGGCGTAAAAACTTTGACGACAGTTCGCGATGCTAAAAAACTATGCCCAGAAATTATTTTTATCTCTGGAAACCACAATAATTACATCGAATATCACCATAAAATTATAGCGACCGTTGAAAATTGTATTCACGTGTCGGCAGTGATGTCGATCGATGAAATGGCCTGCGAATTAATAGGTTCGGAACGGAAACTTCCGAAAGCCAAAGAGATTGCAGACAAAATAAAACAACGAATGAGCAGCGAGGTCGGTGAGGTTTTGACTTGTTCGATAGGGCTTGCGCCTAATCGTTTTCTGGCAAAGGTAGCCAGTGACATGCAAAAACCCAATGGGCTAACTACTATTTTGCCTAGCACCATTAAACATAACTTATTGAAATTGAAACTTCGCGACCTCCCAGGAATCGGCCACAACATGGAAGTCCGTTTAAATAAATTTGGGGTCCGAGAAATGTCCCAGCTGTTGGATCTTTCCAGAAAAGAATTGGCTGGCATTTGGGGCGGAATCAACGGCGAAAGATTTTACGAATTATTGCAAGGGCGACAACTGCCGGAAATTGCAACCACTCGGGGATCGTTTTCGCATTCCCATGTTTTACCACCCGATCTTCGAAATGGTGCTGGCGCCTACGCCGTCGGCCAAAAATTGGTTCACAAATTAGGAGTTCGCCTACGAAAAAATAATTATTGGTGCCAGGAACTATTTCTGTCGATTCGTTTTGTTGACGGTACCAAGTGGAGTGAACGCCAAGGCTTTTCTGAGGTGCAAGATAATTTTACATTGCTGAGGGCCTTTCAAAAGATGTGGATGAAGCGGCCCAAAAAGTCGTCGCCGCCATTAAAAATTGGCGTCTGGATCGACAAACTGGTCCCCAATGAATTGCACAATTTTTCATTTTTTGAAAACCCAAAACTGAATACGTTATCCCATTCAATGGATGCCATTAATGATAAATTTGGTCGCAATGCTATCTATTTTGGTGGAATCGAAACAACCAAAAAAGCATTTCCAGTTAGAATTGCTTTTTCTAATATTCCTGCTGTCGAAGAAGAAGACGAAGACTAATTGAGTTTGCCTTTACCCGCTATGACTTTTTTGGCCGAATCGAAGTCATCGGGTGTAATCGCCGATTTGATCATAGAGCCGGAATCGATAACAAACATGAAATTTTTTTCGGCTCGCCAATCACTGTTAAACCAGTAGGGTTTGAATCCCATACCCCATACCCGATATTTTCCCGTTAACACAGTTAGCGGTTCAACTTTTACCGACTTAATTAACTGCCAGGGAATAAATTTGGATTTCCCCAAAGGAAAGTAATAATTCGAAATCTCAATTCCCTGGTCATCGATTAAAATATTTTCGTCTTTATATACCTTTTTCATAATTACTAACTTACTCCGCAATAAGGGTGCAGTCATTACTTGTCATAAGGGTTTTGCATGTGCATAATTTTGGAATGCAGAGACGTCATACCATTTGTTTAAGATATTTAACTTTTCTTAGTTTAAACTTGGGATTATCAGTGGCGTCTAAAGCCAATATTTGCGGTACCGATTATCAGTCCTTTAATCCTACCACTTCAGGAATAGACTTCGTGACTGTGCATTCTTCTGAAACATTGAGCCCTTGTTATTTAAACTTTGGAATGTTTTTAAATTATTCGAAAAATATTCTTACCTATACAAAAGATTACACCGACGGCAGTGGCAACGTATTTTTGGCCGGCGAAAAACCCAATGACACCTTACTGGGAATGGACCTGAGTTTAGGTTTTGGTTTGTCCAGCAATTGGGATATCGGAATTAATATTCCTTTTGTTCTAAAACAATCCCTAGAAGCTGACAATTTGACTTCAAGTTTTTCAGCCAATGGCGCAACTGAAGTTAAAATTTCTAGTAAATATAGAATCTACGGAGACGACTCCGAAGGATATGCGGCCGTAGTCGGTATAAACCAAAATATGATTCAAGATAATCCTTTTACAGGCAAAAATTCTAAACCAACCGTAAATTTGGAATTGGTAGGTGATTGGACCTTTGGTAAATGGGCGACGGGAGTTAATGTTGGTTACCGCTGGCGGAACCCGGGTGAACAAATTCCTAATATCCCTTTCGAACCTCTAAAAAATCAATTTATCTATTCGGCGGCAACTAGTTATTATTTTGAAGAACAAGAAACGAAATTGATCTTCGAATTATTCGGATCGCAGTTTGTCGACAAAACAAATAATGACTCTGCCAAACCACCCGGTTCTTTAGAATGGCAATTAGGAATGAAAAAAGATCTTAGTAATAATGTCGCTTTCCACATTGGTGGCGGGACTAGTTTGCGTTCGGCCTTGGGAAGCCCTGAGGCACGAATTTACACAGGTATTAACTGGAATATTGGCCCGGTTTGCGATCCAAAATCTTTACCTGCTAATGAACCCCAGGAAGTGAATCAACGTATTAAATTGAACACCGCTATTTTATTTGATACCGATTCGGATGTCCTACGAACTGTAGACATTCCCGACTTAGATAATTTCTTTGATCATATCGGGCGTGCAAAAATATCTCGAATTGTTGTCGAGGGCCATACTGATTCTGTAGGTTCGAACGTTTACAATTTGGATCTTAGCCAACGCAGAGCCAAACGTGTCGCAAGATATATCAATGAAAAATGGTCGGACATCGAAACCATAAGGGTCATCCCCGAAGGATACGGCGAAGAAAAACCGATTGCCAACAACGGAAACTATCAGGGACGAATGAAAAATCGTCGGGTGGAATTAGTCATCGAATTCGCTACACAGTGATTTTGCCGAACCGGCGCTGATCGACAATTAACCGTAAATTTTATCTAAAAATCCTTCAAATTGTTTTTTCGAATTAGCATCAGTAATTTGGTTGGCAGAATTAAATTTGGTTCTGGCGCCTTGAAATAAAAAGAAGCTTTCGTTGGCGATTTTAAAATCCATTGTTTTTAAAACTTCTAATAGTTGGTCGCGCACTCTTTGTCCTTGGGCAGATCCAATAATAACAAAAACCGGTTTTTGCATGGTTGATTCATTGAAGATCCACTCTAATCCATTTTTTAACATGCCGGGAATTCCATGCGCGTACTCCGGCGTAGAAATAATAATCGCGTCAGAGGACCCTGCTTGCTGTCGGGTTCGTAAAACGATTTCAGGGGTTTCGTCGCTGTATTGCAAATCCGGATCAAAATAAGGCAGCAAAGAAAGATCAGCAAATTGCCATTCGTGTTGATGCAAATAGGATTTTGCCGCATTCAAGATCTTCCAGTTTGAAGACTCTTTCCGTAAGCTCCCACAAAGAGCAAAAATTTTCATTACCGACTCCGTATTATGTAACTCAAAAAATTTTAATTCTAATTTGAGTACACTACAAACGCGTTAAACTTGTAAGCAAAATTTTTGGGTTCAACATCGCCTACAAACTAAGGTATTGATTACAGAGGAAAAAACGGATCATTTTGAAACGGTTTTCTGGCCCTTCTATTGCTTAGTTCATGTAGTATGTTATCTGAATGTTTTAAGGGGAGCCAAAATGCTGAACAGTACTTATCAAAGAACCTACCTTCGACCGCAATCGCAAAAAAAGAACCGTTTCAACGTAATGATGTATTCGTTGGTTGCTTTGACCATCGTGTTTTTTTCACACAAAGTAATAGATACATCTAATAAGTATTCTACTTCTATAAATGCTTCTGTATTTAAAGCAGTTCCAAACAAAAGATTAATCACTTCGAATAATTTGAATAACTAAAATGGTATTCAATTGTATCGAAGTAAGTGCTCGCTAGACCCTAGCTTTTAAATTTACTGATCCGTCCCTTATTGGGAATCTAATAAGCCTATTCCAAGTTTATTAGATTCCCTTTTTTTTGTTTTTTTCAGGCGTAACTCTCTTTTCCCTCAATAGTTATTCAAACATCAAGCCTTTATAGCAAACAAAAAATGATTTTCATTTCGCCTATTCGCCCCTAGAATAGACGCATGGAAAATAACTTCTCGATTAAGAACATTACGCATCCGTTGCCGCTTTTAGAATCGGCGAAAGTCCGCAGTAAACCAATGAAGGTAACTTTATGCGAACGACCCTACGTTGCCTGGAGCACGAAAAAAAAAGATGAAAGAAAAACCAAATATTTTATTGCGTCGGCCATTTGCCCGCATCGCGGTGCCGATCTTTCTTTCGGTAAAGTTTGCGGAGAAAAATTAGAATGTCCCTACCACGGCTGGACGATAGAGCCTTCCGGACAGGTGGCTAGCCCATTTGAGAAAAAATTAAAAGGCCATACCGACGTTTTTGAATTACAAGATCGTTTTGGTTTTTTATGGTTAAACGGAAATGAAGAATATTTTAAAAATTTGCAGAAATCTAATTTTGAATTTATGGGGCCGATTACTTATAAATTTGAGGGCCCCTTACATACGACCTTAGATCTTTTTGCGGATGGAACCCATTTGCCTTTTGTACATGATCGAAATGGCCCGAATCGCGATCAGGTCGACGAAACAAAATTTGAATGGAGCGAAACCGATGGCGGTTTTAATATTTCCTTCGATTATGCCCAAAGACCCTTTACGTTAATCAACGTTTTACAATTTTTTATAAAAACCCGATGGCATGTCGATGCTAGAATTGATTTTTTACCGCTGCGAGTACAATACTGTATTTATTGGTATCGACCTAAAAATAAAAAAATCGTGAATGGTAAAAATGGGAATACGTTTTATTTTTATCCGGGCGAAAAAAATATAACTATGGCCCCGTGTTTAGTTTATCAAGAAATACCCGCTTTCCTAAAACCCTTAAAATTTTTGTTACGCCCGCTGATTTTGAATATGACCAATCATCTCCTCCAAGAGGACCTAGATATGGTTTGCAAAATTATTGAATCCAGAGTGGATTTTGTCGGTCAAAAATTGGAAACTTATGATGCGCCTATCGTAAAAATTCGTAAGCGATTGTTAACCGATCATGGATTTGATTCAAAAACGTTGGGTTACTAGAAGGAGCAATATTGTTCCACTTAAGGATTGGTTCGAATGACCATAGATTTTCCCATCAGGTCATGAAGGGCTTGACGTTTGGAATTAAATTACATCGTGATCAATTCAAGAACCCCGCAAATAATAGCGGCGAACCTTGCATACTTATTGAATGTGGGCATCTGAGTAAGAGAAATTTGCTGATGATCCCTTGTTTAAAGGTAAGTTTGTTTTCGCCGATATCTACTAATTTTAGGCCATTTATTTCTTTACCCACAGTTGCACCAAAAAAGCCGTGCAACAAAACGTTGCAAATAGGATTTAGCAAAGTTACCAACGACAGGTTAAGACCCTTTATCAATAGCGGGGCTTCTGAAAACAAAACCAAATTTCCGACAAATGCGACTGGCCAAAATACTAAACCATCTATGAACAAAGCCGCAAATCGACGAAAACCTGTTTTGGTTTTTTTCCATTTGTATTCCCTACTTACTTCGCCGCTGGCGAAGTTGGTGCGACGACCCGAATACGGGACGAGCACACCGTACTACATTGATTTTATTCAGAAGAGATTGGCAAGCTTTACTTGGAAAAGAAGTTTTCTATAGGTGATTTGTAACAACATTTTTTATGTATTTTTATTTCCTTAACGTATTTAAGTTTATCGTCAGGAATAAACACCAATTGCCATTGCTCTTTATTTTCTTTTGGCAACGTAATCTCATATGCATAAATTGTATTGCTAAAGAAATAGCTATCTGGCGAGCCAATTTCTTCACGAACCTTACTCATAGGCATATTTACATACATTTTTTTGTTCAACAAGGTTGGCAGCCATAGCACCTTTTTTTTGCTCAGTTGCCTTAATAAATTCTGCAGCCTTAAAATCTATTGAACCCCACTTTTTTTTGGCTTCCTTTAACGAGAGAAATGTTTCTTTAAAATAAGCCTGCGAATACGATTCGGATAGACAAATTAAACTGGCGAATACAATATAGATTACTCGCTGTGTTTTAAGTAATTTCATAACGGCTCCTTAGGAATGGGCAATCCTGGCTTTATAACAATGAGTTTGTTCTCTCGTAGATCTTCAAGCGCCTTTTTTTATAAATTTTTTTCATCAAGTTCATTTAATTTTTTCAATTTCTCGGCTACCAATATAACACCGCGATTATTGGCCAAATCCATGGATTTTTCTTCTTTTGTCTGAAGCGGGTTTTCTTCATGTGCGTCCAAAAATATTTTTGCCATTTCGGGGCCAAGTTCTTTTGTTAATAGCCCTGCCCACATATAATGTCTAAATGCATCAGTATACTTTTGCGCTCATGCATAATA
>JAYVAZ010000266.1:0-2997 GCA_043750675.1 Pseudobdellovibrionaceae bacterium
TTGCTAAGCTCCACCTCAGTAAGCTGAGGACCAGCCTGTTCAGCGACACTTCGTTTTGGCTTGAGGTCTGCTTTACCATAAGCATCTTCGCCTCTTCCAAACATCCGGCCCATCAAAACGTATTTTTCAAATATAAATTTTGTTTCACAAACAGAAAATGGCTCGATCGGAAAATCTTCATTGTACTTGCCAATAATCGCACGTTGATTATTTTCTTCATTATACATTTTTTTAGCATTAAAAATGGCGCGTGTATTAATAATGTAAGAATTGTAGGAATTGGCCGACATTTTAGACCAAATATTTTCCTTCGGCTTAATTGGTCCCTGTTTAGTTGCAGGCAATGTATACATTTTCTTGATCCAATTAATTTTATTTTCGATTAAAGTCGGACGATCCCGGAATTCTCCGCACAGTACCGTTAAAAATACATGCGCATTTTTCCGACCATTAAAGACTTCTTTTACCTTAGGAACATTGGCCGGAGGTTCAACTAAATCTTTCCCGTTTTTTAATTTGTACGCATACAAAGGGCCAGAATAGAAATAATAACTAAACGGGGAAATCATAGCCAATTTTTCGACCACTCCATTTAAATATTTGGAACCGTATTTTGGCTGCGGAATTTCAATGCTATTTCGTTTTCCTACACAATACTTATTCCAGATATTTTCCTCTTCAAGAGCACTCACTGGCGCTCCGGTTTCGGACAATACGGGCGGCATTTCACCGGCCTTGGCAATTCCCGAAAAACAACTTACTGCAATCAATAGGCTTAATATTTTTTTCATATTTATCATCCTTAATTTTATTTTTTAACAACCGAGAATTCGGGATTAAATCCAATGACATTCTTGCGACTTACACAAGGATCACTAGAAACTTCGGCACTAACACATAGGAATGGTTTGGCACGGGCTCTTTTAGTTTGTTTTACAATTTGGCGTTTCCAGGTGGTCAACCAGGTTCTATATTCAGCCGACACAAAACTTTCAGGGATGTTAATCGCGCGATACCCGTCCGCCTTATTAACGCGTCCATCTTTGTTACAATCCAAAGCTACCGAATACATGTTGTCGCCAGAGTCGTTAGCAAAGTAATTACTTTCGGAGTGTTCGATCTTTCCACACTTAAAAATACTTTTAAGACGACTACTATTAGCTACGGAACTTGGCATTCGAGCCGAATCAAAATGAGTCATTTCGTAAGGCGGTACCCATTCGCTGACATTTGGATTAGTCGCTTTCGGTGCTGAAGGAGAAACGGCTGAACCTGTCTTAGAATCCGGTTGCATATTTGGTTGCATCGACTGATGTTGGCAGGCGACTAACATCAATAAAAATAACGGCAGAATTGCTTTTTTCATAATCACTCCATTGAATTTTAATAATTAAGCATCAAATGAACACTGGTCTTTGACAAGTCTTTTATTTTTCGTTTGCTGAATATTAACTCGTTGCCTGTATTTTCAGCAAACCTTTAGTGCCAGCAAATAAAATTAGTTCGATTCTCCGAAATTAAACGGATAATTTACTGTGGTTACAGTTCCATACGCCGAAGCCGGAAGTACCGCTTGTTTATAAATGGCTGATACACATTCTTCTAAGGCCGCATCAATAAAAGTGGATTTTTCACGATTAATTTCAATAGCCGTCATTTTTCCCTTATCATCAATAGTAAAACTCATCTCTAAAGTCCCCTTAAGGTCCTTGTTTTTTCTTAACGATTCGGCATAACAACTTTTTGCAAGGTGGGCTTTGGATTTAATAGCCGCTTTAATTTTATTTTTAGCCACGGTGACGGCATTTGTACTTTTTCCCGCTGCAAAACAAAATGAAATGGGAAGTACTAGTAAAAAAGTCAGCGTCAGAATAATACTTTTTTGATTTTTCAAATTTATCCCCTACTATAAGTAAGTATGCACCAAAAAACAGTCGTAAAACAAGTCTCATTATCAGAACTACCGCTGTTAACCGAGCTTTTCGACCAATACCGACAATTCTATAAGCAACCCAGTCAGCCCCTAGACTGCGCTGAATTTTTAAAACAGAGAATGACTTTAAAAGAATCTTTCTTATTTATTGCAACTCAAAACTCGAACGCGGTGGGATTCATCCAGCTGTATCCCAGCTTTTCATCGATTGGGCTAAGGAGATTACTAATTCTTAACGACCTTTATGTCGCTACAAACTTTAGGAAAACCGGGGTGGCGCGGTTGTTAATCGAAACTTGTACAAACTGGGCAAAAGAAAAAGATTATCGTGGACTAACCTTAAAAACGGCTAAAGATAATTTTGAAGCACAGAATCTATATCGGAAACTTGGTTGGATAAAAGACGAAAAGTTTGATTCTTATCAGATTTTCTTTGAATGATTTTCATTACAACTAACTAGCTATTTTATTAACCAGTCCAGCATTGACTTTGTCAAACGACCATCGCTGTTTCGATCAAATCCAGTAAACATCGGTCCTGAATTAACTTCTAACAAATGCAATTCTCCGGTTTGCTGGTGAGTTTTAAAGTCTGCCGCTGCGAACTCTAAACCCATAGACTCCGTTAATTCCATAAATGGTTTTTTTAATTTTTCCGGCGTTTCTACCAGTTCTAATTTTGTATTATTTGATTCCCGGTAATCCAAACTATCCGAACTCACTTTGAAACTTATTGAACTATCCCCAGCACGAAAAATGCGGAGTTCCGGAAAAACCAGTTCTTCTTGAATTGTTACCGGACCGATAAGGACATTTTCCGAACCATTTTGCACGGGAGCCTTTACTAATTTGCGGGTATAGGCCCCACCCTCTACCGGTTTTTCAATCCACTTTTGCTCGGCTGCTTTTTCATTTATCAACGTTTTCGAATTAGAAAAAAATGTCTTCGCAATTGGAATACCGTACTTCTTTGCGTTCAACAGGGTTTCTAATTTATTGACGGCATTGCGATGATAATAACGGCGATTAAAGAATTTTACTTCGGGATTGGCTAACATCCATCC
>JAYVAZ010000267.1:0-3117 GCA_043750675.1 Pseudobdellovibrionaceae bacterium
AACCCGTCCATATCCAATCAACATAAAACACCCCGGTTAATCCCAGAATCGTTCCAGATTCAAATCAAAAGCACAAGAAATGAGGATTTATATTTTTTGATTTCGAGACGAGATTTTGGAACAAAAATTCAGGTAAAAACTAGACCTTTTTAGCAAGTAAAGTCTTCGTAACATAAAATTTTATGTTACGAAGACTAGTTCCAAAAACGCTCGTTTATGAAACCAAGACTATTCGGAAAAAACAGCCGACAGGCGTTTTCTTATGTCTGCCATTTCAATTTCTGAAGCAGATCCCAATTTCTCAGAGAATCTTTCTTTTGAGATTGATCTGATATGTTCAACGCAAGCCTGACTTGGAATGCCTTTAACTAAAATATTCGTGCGCGTGGGCCAATCTTTAAACGAAGTTGTCAGTGGAATCACATATCCACAAGGAAAGCTGACGCTAACTTTAAATGCAAATGATAAAGTAAAACAAGAATTTTTAGATTATTTCAGCTCGTTCGGAGTTGCCGCTTAAATTAGTTTGCTCTTAAACATCAGATTTTATGCAACGCTAGGGTCTATTCAGTTTTTTCAACTAGTTCGCATGCAATTACATAATTTGCGCCTGGAACCTTGTAAGAGAGACTAAGGCCAACCTCTGATTGTTCAGCGATCACTCCGTGAGCGCTGCTGACCAGTTCGTTGTTGTTTTTGGAGTCCAGTATATAAAGCATGGTGCCTCTCAGGCTTCCGCTATTTGCAGTCTTCGCCTTCAGTATCATTCCACCCTTTGTTTGAAACTCAAAAATACTTTGGGTTCCATGATCACTCATTTGCATTGGAGCGCCGACAGCAAACGGTGACTCGACTCCACCAGTTGCGGTTGCAAGACAAACGGTTGTCTTCGCCAGAGCTTGAGAGCCGAGAGCAAGGATTGAAAGAGTCGTTAAAGTTGCGGCTCTGAACAGGTTCAATGATTTCATAATTTCTCCTGAAGGGATTGGGTTTAGTGTTTTCATTTTTATCGATATCGTTCCGATGTCTGTGGGCTTAATTGCCCTTTATTCAAACTAGAACGATGTTTCGAAGGATTATCTAGCGAGAAGCGTTCCATGTTCAAAATGTGTTTTATTTGATTAGAAAGCAAAAGGGTGACTAAACGACTTACAATGAGTCGCTGACGGTCACCGTCAAAAAGTTCGACAGTGCGATTTTTTTTGATTTTAGATCAGATCCGTTTTGTAATTTAAAGACTTGTTCACGGTCTTCTTGTCTTTATTAAGCCATGTATTTGGGTTCGGGGCAAGGAGGCCTTCTTTAATGTTAAAATCATCAGATAAATTATCTTTGCATATTGGCTCAGAAGTGGGCTTAAAGAATTTTTCTTTTTCACAGTTAATCATTGAAGTGAAGCGTCTCTTTGATGTCGAAGGGGTTCCGGGCTTCGTAAAAATGATGGTAATCTTAGTTGAAAATATGTTGATTAAGTCAGGCGTTGAATGTCCCCGCTGTAAATCAAACAAATTGCAGCTTCATGGTAAAAGCGAAAAAAAGATGAAGACCTCGATTGGCTGCGTAGATTTAGTTTTAACGAGAATGCGGTGTACAGCTTGTAAAAAGACATTTTCTCCGATGATGGGGCTGTTTGATGTCGATCGATTTTCTAGAAAGTCGCGAGAGTTTGAGAAATTAACTCTGGAAACTGTGACGAATCAAAGCTTTAGGCGGTCTGCAAAAAACTTGAATGATACGATGGGGTTTAGTACGAGCCATACGACACTGCACCGCTGGTTTACGAACACCGATGCCGTGAATATGAATCAAAAGATGCGAGTTGATGATATTATCGCTGACGGCACGGGGTTTAAAAAAGACAAAGACGATAAAGGATCAAATCGTGGTGAAATCAAAATATTAATTGGCTACAATAAAGACGGCAAAGTAGTTCCGTTCGGAGCATGGACTAGGGCCAGCTGGAAAGACATCGGAAAATTAATAAAGAACAAAAATCACCCAAGCGAAAAAATAAAATTTAAACCGATTGCGGGAACGCTGATTACCGATGGCGAAGAAGAGCTCGTTAGGCACCTTAAAAAGCTTGCGCTGAGCCATCAGCGCTGTTTGTTCCATATGACGCATGAGTTGACCCCGCTACTTCGCTATCAGGACATGGTGGGTAAAGACGAAGCTATTAAAATATCTGATGAACTTCACGATTTATTATATTTAGAATTGCCAGAAGCCGATGCCGATCCGCTGAAGTCTTTGGAAGATAAACTTACAATCGAAGCACATATCTTGAAGATGAAAAAATCGATCGACGATTTTATAGCTGAGCTGAAGATGATGGGTTATAAGAAGGCCAAAACTTTTGTTGAAAATGCGAAGGCTCAGTTATTTACGTACATCGAAAACTGGGTAAAGACTGGAATATCAAATCCGCGAGTGACGTCACTTGTTGAAAGGATCATGCGTGAAATAAAACGTCGAATAAAAAAGATCGGATTTAAATGGTCAGAAAAAGGCGCTGAAAAGATGACCAGGTTAATTTTACTTCAGCTTGGGTCAACGAAGTATCTTTGGGATAATCACTGGGCAGAAAAGATTGGCATAGACGCTGAAATCAGTTTAACTTTTTTAGGTGTGACTGTAGATCAAAAATAAAAACCTACACAGATCGGAACGGTATCCAGGAATTTAGCCAGTGAAAAAAGTAGTTATAACGATGTAATAGGTAACCTATCGTAAAGTCCTGTTTAAAAGATCGACAAGGCACCAAAATTGTCTGCTTCCGATACGAATTAACTTTAAAGATTTAAAAAATATTCCGAGTCAAAGATACTGTATATATGGGGAAAAGAGACTTCTTGAGAAAAAACCAGTGGTTTATTATTATCCTGCTATCGGCAGTTGCGTTATTATTTCAAAACTGCTCAGGCAGCTTCAACGCCATGGTGCAAGGCTATTACGAACGTAGTAGTTTTTTTAACACCGATAAATTGACCTGCAAAGAAGACGAACTTTTCCCAGCCAAAACTTTTGGTAAATATGGACTTAATTTAGATCTCTTAGATTTTACTTCATTTCAAAGTCAAACTCAGGAACTACAACAACCGGCTATTGGTTACGTCG
>JAYVAZ010000268.1:0-2713 GCA_043750675.1 Pseudobdellovibrionaceae bacterium
CGACAATCTCAAAACAAATGCGTGAAAATCCCGAAAAGTTTAAAGCAGCTTCTTAATTAGTTTGATAAACTTTTATGGAGCGTGCCGAATTTTCGGCCATTTCAAATTTCAGCCGATAAATTTTTTTCAAAGTTAATAGGCCGTCCCAGTTAGCGCGTTCAGGCCATTCAATAATCACCGATTCGGGTTGCTGAAATATATCCCAAAAACCTGTCGTTTCCAACTCCTCCTCACTTCGTAATCGGTACAAATCGAAATGATGGATCTTTTTTTCTTTTATTTCATATTCTTGATGCAAAGTAAAGGTTGGCGACGAAACCAAGTTTTCCGGAACGTTTGCATCGGATACCTTATCAATAAGAGTTTGCACCCAGGCACGCACAAAAGAAGTTTTTCCAGCTCCTAAATCGCCTTCCAGTAAAAATAAATAAGGTTCTTCCACCAGGCTTGAAAGACTATCGCAAAAAGAACTTAATTCGGCGAAAGCCAAGCTTTTATTTTCCAATATCAGTTTCATTTTAGTATTTTTTTAAACTTGCGAATAACCGGAGTAATTCCATCTTGAACCGCATAAGAGATAATTGAATGTCCAATATTGACTTCTTGTAAGAACGGCAATTTTTTAACTTGTAAAGTAGTCGCATAATCCAGTCCGTGTCCGGCATGAACGCGCATTCCCAAGTAATGGCAAAGTTTCGCGGCCTTCACTAAACGGTTCCACTCTTTTTCCTTTTTTTCACCCTTGTAGGCAACCCAATGTCCAGTGTGAAACTCCACCGCATCGGCACCCAGTTCAAAACTTTTTTGAACTTGTTTCAAATCAGGCCCAATAAAAAAAGAAATTTCAATTCCTACGGGCTGCAGTCGTTGCATCACAGACTTAATTCGTTCCGCATTTTTAACAACGTCTAATCCACCTTCGGTGGTCAATTCTTGGCGTTTTTCCGGAACTAAACAAACCCAGTCAGGTTTGTATTTTCGGGCAATTTTAGTCATTTCGGGAGTAACCGCCATCTCTAAATTTAAAGAGACCGGACAACTTTTGGATAAGGCCACCAAATCACTTAGCTGAATATGCCGGCGATCTTCGCGCAAATGTATGGTGATTTGATCGGCACCGGCGCGGGCCGACTGCCTGACCAATGAAACCAGATCAGGATAAGAAGTAGTGCCACCTCGAACTTGTCTTAAGGTCGCAGCATGATCAATATTAACACCTAATTTAATTTTATTTTTTTTCATTTTTTTACTTTATTCTTTAGATAGAAAGTTGTTTTTCCAAATACTGGGCGATCTGTTCAGCGTAACTGGCAATTTCCCGTTTATCCGGTCCTTCAACCAACACGCGTAAGACGGGTTCAGTCCCTGAATACCTGACAAAAATACGACCGTCGGCACCTAATTTTTCAGATAAGTCTTTGATCAAATCTTTATATCCAGGAATAGAATCCAAATCTCTTCGGTTTTTTACACGACAATTTATTAAAACCTGTGGAACGTCTTCGATGATTTTATTCAACTCGGACATCTTAACACCGGTTTGTTTTACAACTGATAAAACACTAAGGGCTGCAATACACCCGTCTCCGGTTGTGGCATGATCTAAAAAGATAATGTGGCCGCTTTGTTCGCCACCCAGGTTGTAACCACCGCGCCGCATTTCTTCGACCACGTATTTATCACCAACACCGGTTTTTACGACACTAATTCCAGACTCATTCATCTTTTTTTCTAAACCAAAATTACTCATGTGCGTGACTACTAAAGTATTATTTTTTAACAGACCTTTTTTCTTCATGTGGAGGGCACAAATTCCTAAAATATGGTCCCCATTCATGATCTGACCTTTTTCATCTACCATAATTACGCGGTCAGCATCTCCGTCCAAACTGATTCCGACATCAGCGCGGTAATGAATGACGGCTTCAGACAGTTTCGCCGGGTACAAAGCCCCCGCCTTATCATTAATATTAGTTCCGTTCGGCTGATTTCCGATTTGGATGACTTCAGCACCCAACTCTTCAAACACCGCTGGCGCCACTTTATAAGCAGCCCCATGTGCCGTATCCAAAACAATTCTTAATCCATCCAAAGTATATTCCAACGGAAAAGTATTTTTCACGAATACAATGTACCTTCCTTGAGAATCTTCTATACGACGAGTTCGACCCACATGATGGGAATCCGGTAGCAATTTAGTTAAATCTTCATCCAGAACCAGGCGTTCTATTTCCCGTTCCATTTCGTCAGCAATTTTAAATCCGTCATAACCAAACACTTTGATTCCATTATCATGGAAAGCATTATGGCTGGCGGAAATAACAATACCGGCACTAGCACGCATATTTCGAGTTAAATAACCAATACCGGGCGTCGGCAGTGGCCCTACCAACTGAACTGTCACGCCCATGGAATTCAGTCCAGAGGCCAATGCCTGTTCAATCATATATCCCGATAACCTAGTATCTTTACCGATAACTACTTTTCGAACCGGTGAAGACCACGGCAAAGTTTGTTTTTGCAAAAGATAACCTATTGCTTGTCCAATTTTAACAACAACTTCGGGAACCATCGGATAAACATTCGCGGTACCACGAATCCCATCGGTCCCAAATAATTTGGTTCGTTTTAGCTTTGTCGCGGCTTCGGCATTTTTATCATTTGTCATATTACTTCTTACTAATTTTAACCTTGATGGACTCTGGGCGTGTAG
>JAYVAZ010000269.1:0-3714 GCA_043750675.1 Pseudobdellovibrionaceae bacterium
CCTAAGAAAAACCAAAGTTTACGAGCACCAACAGATAGAAAAGCAGGTGGGTCAAGTGATTCCAACTATGTTGTCTGCACAATTGGTTCATGATTACCAAACTTTGAAATCGCAAGAAAAGTCCCTAGATATGACTAAGTTTGTACCAATGAATTTAGCTCCGACAGAAAACTCTGGATTGGTTTTTTCAAAAATCGCTGACCACAGTATGCAAACCTTAATGAATTCTGCTGAGTTTAAAAGCACTCGTTTTGGTCAAACGGCTTCCAATGTTGAACACTCGTTAAAACAAGAAGTCGTTTTTGGTGGCCAAGAAGAAAATAGCGTTAAACACAAAATCAATTTCCAAGTACAGGCTTTCCAAGCCGCTGCAACTATCGATTATACGGGGTACACAAATGCCAGACTTACTTACCTGGCTAACAAGGCTGATTTAGGTGTCGAAGTTTACAAAAAAATAAACTCTAAAAGAGATTTAGTTTTATCTCACAATGTGAGTCCAGAACAAAAGTTAAGCCAAGTTTCTATGAGATGGAACTTTTAGTTCCGGTGCGATGGAACTTTTAGACAGCGATTGCTCAAAACCCTAAATTGCTGCGTTCTCGAATAAAAATAGCGCAAAATCTGGTCTTTTTGAATTACCCTAATTTTCGTATGATGAATCCATGAAATCATTATTAAAAATATCTTTTGTCATCTGGTGTTTATGTCTTTGCAGCGTTGCTAATGCCCACAGGGATCATCGTTTGGGGCCGCATGGTGGTGCAACGGTAAAATTAAAATCAAACATTCTAGAGGTCATTCCGTTCGAAGATCAGTTCTTCCACGTCTTCGTTATGGATAAGAAAGAAAAAGACGTCGATCTAAAAACGGTTTCCTTGTCAGCCCACTTAGGTAAAGTCGAATTCAGCTGCACTGTTTTTGAAGACGCCAATTTTAAATGTGAAACCAAAGACAAAGTGACCTTGGATAAGGGCCAAATGGAATTTGTATTAACGACTTTAACAGAATCCAAGGCCGGGGCCGTGGCTAAAAAAGGAACGCAGTCTGGTAAACTGGATTTGCCGTTTAGAAAGCATTTTCCTGAGGGTCATCACTAACTTTTCTGAAGGCTGCGCTAAGCTAATAAGCTTCGCCATTAGTGGCTGGGCTAAAAAGCTCCGCTATCAAGGGCTGCGCTTACATTTTCAAAAAGCGGGCGCCGATGTCTTTGCGTAGTTGTTTGCCTTCCCAGAAGGCGTGCTGACTTTGTTTATAGGCATTCGCAATAGATTCTTCTTTGGTTTGACCAATTCCAATACTACCTAAAACTCTTCCGCCTGCAGTGACCCATTCGTTGGACATGGGATCCTTTTTAGTTCCGGCGTGAATAAAATAACTGAACTCACTTTCAAATTCCAAATCGCCCGAGATCGCCTGATTAGTTACGGGGTGATCCGGATAACCGGGACTGGCCAAAATTACACAGGTGGTGAAAAGATTTTTCAATTTAATCGGTTTAACAACTCCGACGGTGATGGCCTTAAAAATCTCGGCAACATCACCTTCGATTAATGGCAAAATCACCTGGGTTTCGGGATCGCCAAAACGACAATTGTATTCTAAAACTTTCGGGCCATCAGTGGTGATCATTAATCCAATAAATAAAACTCCACGGTAAAGAAAATTTTTCTTTGATAGACCGTCCAAAGTTTTTTTAACAATTTTTTCTTCGATGGTTGCCAATAATTTTGCATCCAAGGAAAGTGGTGCAACCGTTCCCATGCCACCGGTATTAGGGCCTTTGTCATTATCAAATATACGTTTGTGATCTTGGGCCGTCGGTAGAATCTGGTAAGTTTCGCCGTTAGTTATAATATGCAAACTGGTTTCCCAGCCGGTTTGAAACTGTTCCAAGATAGCCTTATTGCCAGCATTGCCAAAACGTTTTTTTAAAAACACTTCTTCAGCAGCAGTTTTTAATTCTTCTACCGACTGGCAAATATAAACACCTTTACCCGCAGCTAAACCATCGGCCTTTAAAACGTAGGGCGGTTGAAATTGTTTGTGGCCAACCAAAACATCTTCGACGCTTTCGACTTCAACAAAGTGGGCGGTGGGAATTTCGTTTTCGAACATGAATTTTTTTGAAAATATTTTTGAAGATTCCAGCTGCGAAGCTTCCTGGCTGGGAGCAAAAACCAAAATACCTCTTTCGCGCATTAAATCTGCCAGTGGACCAGCGACAACTTCATCAGGACCTATGATGACGTATTCGATCTCGTTGGTAATGCAAAACTGTATTATTGAATCATAATTTTTTAAGTCAATAGAATGACAAAGAGCTAGTCTTCTCATTCCGTCATTTCCTGGAATAGCATGAATCTCAGTAACCGAAGTAGATCGGGAAAGAGATTTAACTAGCGCGTGTTCTCTGCCTCCTTGACCAATCACTAAAACCTTCATTGATGCCTCCCAAATAGGAAATCATCCTACTTGATTTAAAGCATTATTAGAATCAAAAAATACTGATTTTTTGACAGACTCTTGTAAAGCACCTAACCTAATTTCTATGGAAAAAATCGTATTTATATCAGGAAAAAGAACTGCGTTTGGTTCCTTTGGTGGAACTCTTAAAGATTTGTCAGCTACCGAGCTGGGAGTCATCGCAACTAAGGCAACTTTACAGCAAGCTGGAATTGACCCATCGAAAATTGACCATGTGATTTTTGGTAACGTGGTACAAAGTGGTCCCGATGCGGCTTATTTATCTAGACATATCGGGCTTAAAAGCGAAATCCCAGTGGATCGCGGTGCATACATCGTAAATCGTTTATGCGGAAGTGGATTTCAATCTTGGGTGAACGCAGCTCAAATGATTAAAGACGGCGACGGCGATATTATTATCGCTGGTGGCGTAGAACAGGTGTCAGCGATTCCCTATGTTGCGCGCGGGGCGCGCTGGGGTGGGATGCGTTTAGGACATTCCGAGTTAGAAGATTTAATGACTGCCGCACTGACTGATGCACACATCAAAATGCCGATGGCGATTACCGCGGAAAATTTAGCGGTGAAGTATTCTATTTCTAGGGAACAATCAGATCAGTATTCCATTCAATCACAAAAAAGATTAAACAAAGCCTTTTTAGAGGGGGATTTGAAAAACGAAATTTGCCCAGTGATTATTGAAGGTAAAAAGGGCGTTATAACTTTTGAAAAAGACGAACACCCAAAACCAGAAGCCACGTTAGAAAAAATTGCGACTATGAAACCACTTTTCAAAAAAGACGGAATCGTAACCGCAGCCAGTTCTTCGGGAATTGTTGATGGGGCAGCGGCTTCTTTGTTGATGTCTGAAACCAAAGCCAAAGAGTTGGGATTAAAACCAATGGCGGAAATCGTGGCTTATGCCTGTGTGGGTTGTGATCCTGCGATTATGGGAATTGGTCCTGCCGGTGCTGCACGCAAAGCATTGGCGAAGGCGGGTTTGAATTTAAGTCAGATGGATATTGTTGAAGTAAACGAGGCCTTTGCGGCTCAGTATCTGGCAGTAGAAAAAGAATTAGGATTAGACCCAGCTAGAACTAACCTTAATGGCGGCGCCATTGCGGTCGGGCATCCCTTAGGTGCTTCGGGTACTCGAATTATGAATAGCCTTGTTTATCAATTAAAAAAATCTAATGCCGATTATGCATTGGGTGCAGCTTGTATTGGTGGCGGACAGGGAATTGCCGT
>JAYVAZ010000270.1:0-2769 GCA_043750675.1 Pseudobdellovibrionaceae bacterium
TATCACGAGTCGCAATTAAGGAACAATTTTTTTAATTTCTTCGACTGCTTTTTGAACATTTAATCGGCCTTGTGTCAGGACTTTGTAGTCTCTCACATCAACCGAGTTAAGAATGGCTTGTTTGATCTGTTTTGGCGTTGCGTTTGGCCGCAATCCATATAGCAGCGCAGCAGCGCCAGTTACAAACGGCGTAGCCATACTTGTTCCATCTAAATACATATAACCGCCGGGCACGGTGCTGTAAATGTCAACACCAGGGGCTCCTATGTGCACCAACGAAAAACTTTTATTTGAAAAATCAGCCATATAATCTGAAAAAGAAGTTGCGGCGACCACAAGTTGATTGGGAATGGCAAAGGCAGCAGGGTAAGACCAATACAGTGGTGAAGTTTTGTCGAAGTCGGCATTTTCATTTCCAGACGCCGTTACAAAAAGAACCCCTTGTGTTTCTAAACCAATCATCACCTCTTTTAAGGTCTCCGAACAAATAGATCCACCCCAGCTCATGTTGATAACTTTGGCCCCGCGGCTGGCGACGTAACGAATGGCTTTAATGCCGTCACTTAATGTTCCGCCGTTGTTAACATCATTCACATCCATAAAATTTGCGCTGATAATTTTTGCCTTTGGAGCCATACCTAAGATGGTCCCGGCGCCATGTTCGGCCGCAATAATTCCGGCCACATGAGTCGCATGATGGTTATTTACACCCGCTACTAAATCAGGCGAATTCGAAAAAAAATCCCAGCCTGCGATATCATCTACGAATCCGTTATGATCGTCATCGACGCCAGGTGCGCCGTTTTTTTCGGCATTATTATAGTAAAGCTGATTTACTAGTTGCGGATGAGTAATATCCACAACCGTATCCACAACCCCAACGATAACACCTTCTCCTTCGACTCCATTGGCCCAGACAGAATCGGCTTCAACTCGTGTCACTCCCCAATTTGGCGGTGCCGGTTGCAAGGCAAATGCATGCAAATCTCCAGCGTTTTCCTTGATGATAATTTTTTTGTCGAATTCGACTCTTTCAATTTGGGCCAGATTTTTTTCAATAAAATTTTCGGTAAATTGATCTGCATCGACCGCTTTTTCCAGCGAGACATGGCCATCCGTCCACTTCACAATAAATTGATTAGGGACTCTTTCGGCAATACAATTCTGGGTCTGTTTTTCATTAAAAACCGAAGTCGCCGTTTTATTTTTATTACACGCCAATAAAAATAAAGATAAGCACAAAATAGTAGATAGGCGGACATCCATGTAAACCTCATGTCTGAGGTGGTTCTCATCAGTAAGACCACTTATTCAGAGACATTTGGTTAACAGATCGGAAGATATCTTTGCCGCAAAAGTCTGGTTGTTTCGACTTGAAACGAAACTAGACCTTTAGGTGGTTTGTTTGCGGGAAATTTATTTGGAATGCCAAATTCTGTCACTCTTTTCAGATTTGTATTAAAATCTAAGTATGATCAGAATTCTTGGAATACTATTGTTACTTTTCTTCAGCCTTAACGGTTTTGCCGCAGAAATAAATAAATGTTCGCTCCGGCGGGCCGAAGAATCCCTAAAAAGCATTCGGCAGACCACTTTTACCGGAAAACTTTTTGAAAAATATATTTTGGCGAACTCTCCTGAGTTGGCAGAGATTTTCCGAGATAAGGGTCTCGATATAAAATTTGCTCGAAATAATCCTGAAGATCTTTTAATGATAAAGGGAACATTTTGCCGAAGCATTGCTCTTACTTGGGGAATTTGTGCCAAGGAAATGGAAAAGGAAAATGAAAGAGAAAATGGAATTGATGATGAAACCGATGCTATCCGGCACTATATTGCTTCAGCGATAATGGCCTGCAATCGTAGCCAAAAATATGCGGCACAAATCATGACCGCTCATGAAGGAAATCCACCCTGGGCCCGCGATAGCCAAATGGATATTCATAATAATTTTGTTGGCATTGAATGGGCGGATCCTAAATTCTCACGCTGCCAAAGGTTTAGTGAAATCAGGGTGGTCAAGTCAGCATTACAAGCGTTGGCCGAAGGAAAACTAGTCACTTTGACTAAAGAGGATGGACCCTGTTCCAATCCTAAAAAAATTTTGGCGGAGCTAAATAATTTGTCAGATGAAGCCTTTTACGAAAAAATAAAAACGTCGCATCTTAAGCTTAAAAAAAGAATTTCGAATTGTAAATAATTCGTATAAGAATCCATTAGATTTTTTGAATAAAAGCCATTAAAAAATCAGAGAATTGTTTTTCGACCCGATTGGCCGTATCGGTCACTTCTTGATGGTTCAACTTTTGTTTGGAAATACCAGCCGCCAAATTGGTAATGCAACTTAGGGCAGCTACTCTTAATCCAAAATGATTGGCCGCAATACATTCGGGAACTGTGCTCATGCCAACGGCCGAACATCCAATCATTTTTAGAAAACGAACTTCAGCGGGGGTTTCATAAGTAGGACCACTAAGCCCTGCATAGATTCCCTTGTGAAATTTAATCGAAAGGCTTTTCATGGTGTCTTCCATCAATGAAATTAAATTTTTATCGTAGGCCTCCGTCATATCAGGAAAACGTGGACCTAATTCTTTAATATTGGGACCCATTAGGGGATTGCTACCAGTCAAATTAATATGGTCTTCGATAATCATAAAATCACCGGCACTCATGTTTTCACCTAAACCACCGGCAGAATTAGTCAGGACTAACGCTTCGATACCCAACAATGCTAAAACTCGAGTTGGTAAGACCACCTTACTCATA
>JAYVAZ010000271.1:0-3757 GCA_043750675.1 Pseudobdellovibrionaceae bacterium
AATGAAATGTTGCAAGCTACCGATAATCTAAAAAAGGCAGGATAAATGAACAAAAAGAAGAAATCCTTTAGTAACATTTATTTACCGGTAAGCACGACACCGTCTAATCTTAAGAACCGCATTGGGTATATATCTTTACGATACCACCACAGATTCATATAAAATGATTCTTGAAGACTCTAAAAATTTAGTGGGACAGTTTTTTATCTTCCCTTCGCTAAACAAGGTCGCTTTGATCACTGCGCACAGAAATGAAACCACAGGAAAAAACACACGACAGCTATATGTCTACGATTTAGAAACCTTAAACGTGGTAATGGAATCAAAACCTTTATTTTTAGACAACTATATGGCCTGCACTTATGTGGCCGGGAAAGAGAGCGCAGGTAAGCTGATCTGTGCCTATCCCGATTCTGCAAATACTAAGTTGATCCGACCCGGACTAATTGATGTAAAAAACCTTACTGAAATAAAACTGGCCGATATAAGTAATGACTACGAATTTAGATACAACTGGCCGTCTTCGGAATCCATTCAAAGTTATTCCGGATTTTTTACTTTCGATAATTCCAACCAAATTATTGTGAAGATGACGAAAGTAGCCGAAAATAAAGAAGTTAGTATTCTTTTAACAGAATCAACTTTTCAGGAATTGGATGAAACCCAATCCTATGATTTATATGGCGACGGAAACCCGATGTTGTTTTCGTTATTTAAGCAAGACTATACAATAAAATATCTGGGCTTTGAATCAGATGAAAGCACTCTCTGTAATGGTGTGGATTATTCGTCGAAAGTTTACTGGAGTTATATTTATTTAGACTTCAATCTGAAACGATCCAAAATTTTATGTAAAAACAACACCGCGTACTTTATGAATAATAAAAATGAATTTTTGAAATGTACGACCTTAGAAAACTGCGCTGTCTTACCTATTGGTGAATTGGGAGAACCAATCACCATGGAAACGAACCTATTTTATAGCAAAGAGAATAATTCCATATACGGTACTGCAAGTTTTTCCAGAAATTTCTATTTCTACCTTTTTGAAAAGGTTTCTTTGGACGAAGGCAAAAATCTTTCAATCAAAACTCCACAATCTGAATTTGGCTACCAGCAGAACTGGACATTCGCGGGCGGTTCCTCATGGCTTTCCGGGGAAATACGGATGGTTGGCGACACGGCTGTGTCTGGAATAGACATCTTCGATAATGAAGCCAATCGATTTCTGCGGATACCGCCACTTAATTTGTCCTTGAAAGGCAATATTTTATTTCGCGAAAGAAGATCGTTTGGCGGCAAACGGTATTTTCTCGGACACGCTATGGGTATAGATTATAAGATGTTACTCGTAAGTTCAGATCTAGAAATTACCGAGCTCAATGGTCAATGGCTCCGCCAGGACGATCCTTTAGACGAAAATAAAAGCAATCGGATCATTTTGTTTACTGCCGAAAATCTATCTATAAAAAGCTATGATCTGATAACTAAAGAAGCAACGTTAGTATATAAAGCACCCGAAGGTGAAAACGTTGGATCCTATGCGCAAATGAATAAGTATATAGCGTTCAATAGCTATGCGAATGTGAATGGAGTTCAACTACGTTACTTCACGGTGTATGATACAATAGATAAAAAAGTAGTTCTAAAAAAGACGTTTGATAATACCGCTGGATCTATGCTCCGTTCTGACCTGATGAAGGGATTTTTCTTTTATGGTGGTGAGATTGACGGGACCAATTCCAGTGTTGCCACATCCAAAATATATAAATTCAATGCGGAAACCGGTGCTGTATTAGAAAAGCCTTTTGGCTGCAGTGTCGCAGCTTCAGATTGCGCCTTAAATGTTACCACGTATAATGGAGCCGCCTACTTAGTGTCTTCGGGTGGATACATTTTAAATTCAGATTTAGATCCTATTTCTACCACAGAGCTAGGGTATCGATTCTCTTCACAGCCTACGGAAAAGCAATTTGATTATTTCCGTAAGTATGATTCCGTCACTAAATTAAGTACTCTGTTCTCTTTTGACTATAAAGCCAAAAAAGTCACAGAAGTCACTGATTCGCCAAGTACGGGTTATATCAACGTCGAAGGGGGCGTTCTCCTGCATGTCTACCCCTCCGTTCCTGACAGTGGAATGTATGATCAACTAGAACTTATCAAAGCCTCTACAAATAAAATATCCATAAATAATTATCGATACAGTCACTATCTAAACAACCAACTTCTAATAATTACCGGACCGGCAGATTCGGGCAAATATTATCTTTATGATTTAAATTCCTTTTTCAAAACGAGAGAATGGACAACTCCCGAATTTCTGACGGTCAATTTTATCAGCGAAAAGGCCCTGCTGTGGCAATATGAAGAAAACGGTAGAAATCTTTTCTTTATCGAAAAACTATGATAGTCCGTATCCGAAGGCGTAGAATTTAAGTCCGAAGCTTTAGCGTAGCATTTAGGTCCGAAGCCGAAGGCGTAGAATCTAATAATAGAGTTTATTATCCCACAGCCCCTCACTAAAATACTGAAAATTCGCCTTCAAAGTTTCCGACCATTTCACCTGATCAGGCATAGGTAAACTTTCTATTTTTTGGGTCGGATAAGAAAAAGAATAAAAAGTGAGCTCCATCTTATCGTTCGATTCGATATAATACTGTCGATTAATCAAACCATATCTTCCATTTAAGAAATGAACACTGTAGGCGTCCGGCGCACTCTTCAGCAGGGATCGCCCCAAGTAGTTCCGGTATTTGGGTTTTAAAGATAAAAAATCGTAGATAGTTTCGGGAATATCGATTTGTTGCGCAATTTGCGACTCCACAGTTAACTTCAAATCGCCAAAAGATTTTTTATTTTTTTCTTCTTCCCACATTGGGTAATAAAAAATAATTGGAATCTGAAACATACCTTTTCCATTTTTGAATAGATCTGTCTGCGCCTGAAAAGTATGATCTGCGGTAAAAATAAATAAGGTATTTTTAAACCAGCTTTTATCTTTGTTCTTATCAAAAAAAGACTTAAGAGCCTGATCGGTATAGCCCACCGTTTGGTGAATCGGATGTGTACCAATGGGAAACTTTCCCTTAAATCCGGGTGGAACTGAAAAGGGATGATGCGAACTTAGGGAGAATAGAGAATAGAAAAAAGGAGCCCCGGAGGCCACCTCTTCGTCTATTTTGCTGCCCATGAAGTCTAAAAATAAATGATCGGGAATTCCCCAAACGCCATCAAAGTCATTCTGATTTGGATATTCGTTCATACCGTAATATCGTTCAAATCCACTTCGAGTCGCAAACTGGTCGAAGTACATTGTCCCATTTTTTCCACCGTGAAAAAACGCAGTTTTATAGCCGTTTTCCTTCAGTATTTGAGCGGCACCATAAAATTGATTATTCACAAAAGAAGAACTAATAAACGGTTCATTCATCCAGGCCGGAATACCGGTCAAAATACTAGATATCCCTTCAATTGACCTTAATGCGTTCGCATAGCCATTAACGAAAAATAATGATTTATCCTGCAAAGAATCTAAAAAGGGCGAATAACTAACGCCTGTGTTTCCTGCTTTCATATGTTCTAAAGAAAAACTTTCCAAAATAAATACAATAACGTTAGGGTTTTTTTCAATCCAAGGTCTTGGGATGTCTTCGACGTGCGCCGAATTCAGGTAAGAATTCCTTAAATTTCGGTCACTAAAATACTGTACTTTTTGCGGTCCCGATTGCTGTATAGAATGAATAAAAGTATAAGT
>JAYVAZ010000272.1:0-2360 GCA_043750675.1 Pseudobdellovibrionaceae bacterium
ACGAAAAGACTCCGACGATAATTATTGGTGCGCATGGCGATCATTTAGGTTTAGGAGATGGAAATTCTTCTCTTGCAAAACAAAATGAGCTATCAAAAGTCCATTACGGCGCTGATGATAATGCATCTGGTGTTGCTGCATTGATGGAATTAGCCAGATATTATTCAGAGTTGAAATCAAAAAATCCTCAGACTATTAAAAACAATTTGTTATTTGCGGTTTGGTCAGGTGAAGAGTTGGGTTTATTGGGGTCGAGTCATTTCGTTAAATCCGATGAAGCCAAAAAGTTGAATATAAAAGGCTATTTAAATATGGATATGATTGGTCGGTACAGGGATCATTTATTAGTACAGGCGGTAGGATCGGCTACGCAGTGGAAATCCATAGTTGAAAAACTGGCTACACAAACGGATTTGGCCCTTGCTACCCAAGAAGATCCTTATTTACCAACCGACTCTATGGCGTTCTATATGGCTGGTATACCAACGGTTTCTTTATTTACAGGTGCACACAGTGAATATCATTCGCCACGCGATACGGTGGCATTAATCAACTTTGACGGCCTATTAAAATCGACTTCAGTTATGAGTGATATAATCTGGGAAACGCAGAATAGAAATTTAACATATATCAAAGTGCCCAGCTCAAAAACCCAACTAGAAGGCAGGAGTTTCCGTCTTTACTTAGGAACTATTCCGGATTATTCCCAAGAAAGTATAAAGGGAGTGAAAATAACTGGTACATCAAAGGAAAGTCCTGCTGAAAAGGCCGGATTAAAAACGGATGATATAATTATCGAACTAGCAGGCCAAAAAGTAGAAAATATCTATGATTATGTTTATTGTCTGCAGACCATCCAAGCCGGAAAACCGGTGATTATGAAGGTCTTACGGCAGTCGAAAACGGTGGAGTTACCAATTACTCCCGTCCTTAAAGAATGAAACATAATAGTTTTTAACGAACTAGAGTTTCATTCCTGATTTTAACTGGTCCGAAATCCTGTTAAAAAAACAGTCAATCCAACCGAAAAACTATTCGTGAAGAAAATAGCTTTAGTATTACCGGGTGCTGGCAGTCGTGGACCATTTCAAGTGGGCTATATCAAAGCTATCGCTGACATTTGTAAATCCTATAAGATTAAAGAAAATCCATTCAAAATTTATTGCGGAATTAGTGCGGGATCGATTACTTCGACAATGC
This sequence comes from Pseudobdellovibrionaceae bacterium, assembly GCA_043750675.1. Classification (GTDB taxonomy): domain Bacteria; phylum Bdellovibrionota; class Bdellovibrionia; order Bdellovibrionales; family Bdellovibrionaceae; genus JAYSSX01. Next base: position 1,201 of record JAYVAZ010000272.1, read on the forward strand.
TTGCAAGTTATTCAGACGACTTTTACAAAGCCGTCGATGTTTTAGATATTAATACGCGGCTTTTAGATTACGATTGGGTTTTTAAAATTAATCGTAAAAAAGTCATTAATAGCGTTTTACCAACGGTTTCAAATCGATTTAGCCCGTTAAATCCTAATCAAAACAGCTTTTTAGATTCTACTCCACAAAGAGATAATATCTTTTCACTGATTCCCTTTGATAAAATTGAAAATAATATTAAAGCCGGCTTTATCGATGCGGCATCGGTTACAACAACGCATGTGAAATCGGGTTTATCTACTACGTTTTTTCAGGCTGATAAAAAATTCGATAATTGGCAACGGCATCAAAGAGTTGGCTTAAGATCTTTAATTAATGCCGATCATTTGCAGGCTTCTTGCGCAATTCCAGGGTTATTTCCGGCGATTTCAATTGATGGAAAATTCTTTTTTGATGGCGGAGTTAGAAATATCGCGCCTTTAAGTCCAGCCTTACATTTAGGTGCCGAAAAAATCATGCTTATTCACATCAATCAGGACAGCCGGACCCGCCATTTACCTTTGGAAAAAGAAACCCAGGCACCAAGCCTTGGCGAATTAGGATTTTTCATTCTAGAAGGTTTAATGAGTGATGGCGTGCATATGGATTTGGATCGAATACGAAGTATTAATGAAAAAATAAAATTATCTAAAGAGAACAGTCTCCAAGGACAATTTTACAATTTTAGACCAATCGACGTACTAGATATTAGACCTGAATTGGATTTTAATACGGTGGCGATGAAATATCGAAAAACGTTACCAATTAGTTTAAAATTGATTACTGGAATGGGCTCGAAAGCGGATTCAAGTTTGCTGAGTTATTTGATGTTTCATCCGCAGTATTTAAGTGACCTAATAGATCTAGGTTATAAACAAGGTATGGAAAATAAAGATCAGATTGCTGGATTTTTAGAATTGGATAAAATAACAGACAAGAAAGCAGCCTAAATCAATACTTAGACTTCTTTCTGATAAGTTATATTATGTAACATGATAAGTATGTATTAACTTGAGACGGTGCCGTGCTTACCGGTAAATAAATGTTACTAAAGGATTTCTTCTTTTTGTTCATTTATCCTGCCTTTTTTAGATTATCGGTAGCTTGCAACATTTCATTAA
>JAYVAZ010000273.1:0-2746 GCA_043750675.1 Pseudobdellovibrionaceae bacterium
AATGAAATGTTGCAAGCTACCGATAATCTAAAAAAGGCAGGATAAATGAACAAAAAGAAGAAATCCTTTAGTAACATTTATTTACCGGTAAGCACGAAATCGCCTCAAAATGAAACGATTCAATGATCTTTGTCGCGTTTATAAGATGACTGTTCTTGTCATTCCATTTTTGGATTATACTAAATAAAGCTTCAAATATAATTATTTAGAGGACGTATGAACAGTCAAATAAAACACTACATTTTTCTAATCATTTCTTCGTTTATTTTACTTTTGGGTTATTCCAATTGCAGTTTTACACGCAGCCAAATCGAGCCCATAAAAAACGAAAGAATCGCGCCCCATCAATCAACTGAATCTAGTGCTCCTGCAGAAGTGATTACCCAATAGAATTTTGCAGTATTTGCGGGGCCTTTTAATTGACATTTTTTGATTAGAGCTCATCTTATTAACTGGTAGCCCAGCTACCGTAATAGGGAGCTTTATATGAGCAATGAAATCGATCGAATGACCAGGAAAAGCCAAGAGGCCATGCAGGCTGCTGTAACAATGGCTGAAACACGTGGAAATCCTACGGTTGAACCTGAACATTTATTTTATAGCTTATTACAACAATCGGAAGGCATAGTCCCACGTTTGTTAACCAAGTCCGAAGTTAAAGTAAAAGAACTACAAACTGATATCGAAAAAGAAATCAGTAAACTACCTACAGTACAAGGCACTAGCCAAAAAACGCAACCTTCGCAAAGATTAATTAAATTTTTTCAGTCTTCTGAAAAAGAAGCTAAGATGCTGGATGATTCGTTTATTTCAACAGAGCATTTTTTGCTTGCCGCGCTTAAAGGTGTTGATGGCAATTTAGAAAAGGTTCTTAAAAAGTCCGGCGCAAAATTAGATAATATTTTAAATCAACTTAAAGAAATGCGCGGCAATCAAAAAGTCACTGATGATGATCCCGAAAACAAATATGAAGTTCTTAATAAATATGCCCGCGATTTAACCGCATTGGCCGCTGAAGGAAAATTGGATCCTGTTGTTGGCCGCGATGAAGAAATCCGTCGGGTCATTCAGGTCCTTTCAAGACGAACGAAAAACAATCCGGTTTTGATCGGGGAGCCTGGCGTCGGTAAAACCGCCATCGCTGAAGGATTGGCACTAAGAATCTTAAGGCAAGATGTTCCGGATCAGCTGATAGGCAAAAAACTAATGGCATTGGATCTCGGTGCCTTAGTCGCCGGGGCAAAGTATCGCGGCGAATTTGAAGATCGCCTTAAAGCCGTCATTAAAGAAGTCACTTCGGCTGAGGGTCAGATTATTTTATTTATTGATGAAATTCATACCCTAGTCGGTGCTGGCAAAACAGAAGGCGCGATGGATGCGGGACAATTATTAAAGCCTGCCTTGGCCCGCGGTGAATTACGCTGTATAGGTGCTACCACTTTAGATGAATATCGAAAATACATTGAAAAGGATGCGGCCTTAGAAAGACGTTTTCAAACAATTCTTGTTGATGAACCCAATGTTGAAGACGCAATTACTATTTTACGTGGTCTAAAGGAAAAATATGAAGTCCATCATGGGGTTCGTATTACTGATGCAGCCATTGTTGCGGCAGTAAAATTATCGCATCGATATATTACCAGTCGTTTTTTGCCGGACAAGGCGATTGATTTAATGGACGAAGCGGCCAGTCGAATGAGTATCGAAATTGGCAGTGTGCCCGAAGAAATCGACGAGTTAGATCGTAAATTAATGCAATTAAGAATTGAAAAGGAAGCCCTAAAAAAAGAACGTGATTCCCAAGATCGTCTTGGTTTGATCGACAAAGAAATGGTGGCCTTGCAATCGTCGGCACAGCAACTGCGCGAGCAATGGGAATTCGAAAAGGGTGGCATTGACGAAATTAAAAAAGCCAAAGAAAAAATCGAAACTTTGAAAAACGAAATGGCCAAAGCCGAACGTTTGGGCGATTTAGGCAAAGTGGCGGAAATTAAATACGGGGCTTTACCCGATGTGGAAAAGAAATTGCAAAATTATGCGAATCGCAGTGAAAAGGCCAAAAACAATCCTGAACGTATGCTAAAAGAAGAAGTGGAAAGCGAAGATATTGCCCAGATTGTAGCGAAGTGGACAGGCATCCCGGTCGCCAAAATGTTAGAAAGCGAAACCGCCAAACTTTTGCATATGGAAGATCAACTCAAAAAACGAGTTGTTGGCCAGGAGGAAGCTTTAACTTTGGTTGCGGATGCTGTTCGCAGATCACGTGCGGAAATAGGTGATCCAAATAAACCTACGGCTAGTTTTTTATTTCTGGGACCTACCGGTGTCGGCAAAACCGAAACGGTAAAGGCCTTGGCCGAATTTTTATTCGATGATGAACAATCCATTGTTAGAATCGATATGTCTGAGTATATGGAAAAACATGCGGTCTCTAGATTGATCGGTGCCCCTCCTGGATATGTGGGATTCGAAGAAGGTGGACAGTTAACCGAAAAAGTTCGTCGTCACCCCTACGCTGTTATTTTATTGGATGAGATAGAAAAAGCGCATCCTGATGTATTTAACATGTTGTTACAGGTTTTAGATGATGGACAATTAACTGATAGTTTAGGACGTAAGATCGATTTTAAGAATACTATTATCATCATGACCTCTAACATTGGTGCCCGTCAATTAAAAGATTTTGGTACAGGTGTTGGTTTTGGTACACAAACGCGCAAAGAAGGTGAAGATGAAGCTTCGCAAG
>JAYVAZ010000274.1:0-2560 GCA_043750675.1 Pseudobdellovibrionaceae bacterium
TAGAGTCTGCACTAAGGCTACCTGATCATTGATCTTAAATATAGCAGCGTCATCAAAATGGGCGCCATCCACCAAAAGTCGATCCGATTTAGTTGGAAACTTCACCTGATCCAGGATTTTTCTAAGTTCTGTCGCAGCTACTTTGGCGGCACAACCACCTTTTTGCACTGTTTGCGTAAGTTTGATCATTGAAAAATATCCTTTACGAGTTGCGAAAATAGATAACTTCCACAGAATTAGCAAGTAAAATGCCGTATGAGCTTATTCTGGATCCGCACTAAAAGAAGTTTATTCATCCTTTTCCCGCTGCACCTAGTGCTGCTCTTACTAATGACTTTAAATAGATTGGGCCTGTTGATTTGTTTTAATCCTGGGCTTTTAAACCCGCCTCACCCAGATCTATTTAAAGGATTTTGGATGGGAATCCGCTTTGATTTAAGCCTGCTTTCTTATTTCACTTTACTGTCTTTTTTACTGGTACTTTGTTTGCGTAATGAAAAAATTTTACGTCCTTTTTTAATCTTTTATTGGCTGACGACAATCTCTTTCATTGCGGTACTTTTTGCCATTGATTACGGTTTTTATAGTTTCTTTCAGGATCATATTAACATTATGTTCTTTGGTTTCTTTAAAGATGATACTTGGGCCTTGATTCGTACTTTCTGGAAGAATTATCCTTTTGTATCAATTATCGTTTGTGCCGTGATTTCCGTATTTGTCGTTTATGCCGGTCTTAAAAAATATTTTTCAGCGTTGCAACTGGAGTCGTTGAAGTCGGCACGGTCGGTGATTAGCGCGATTCTCACTATTTTAGTATTAAGTTTAACGGCACGTGGATCATTGGGATTATTTCCATTGAGTAACCAAGACACCGTTATATCAAACGAAAGTTTTATTAACTTTCTGGCTTTTAATGCCGGCCATTCGTTTTACCGGGCCACCCGATTATTTAAAGATCAAAACAAAAAATGGAACATGAATGCCGAAACTTACGGTTATTCAGACCTTCAAACTGCCATCAGTGATTACCGAAGAACTAGTTTTGGCGATGCCCCCGCTCCAGCCAAGCCCGGCGTTTCGCCATTTCAACAAATGCTACGTAAGACTTCGTTAACTTCGATGAAAGAGCCTCCGCACGTAGTAGTTATTATGATGGAGTCTTTCGGAAGTTATTGGATCAAATATAATTCAGAACAGTTTGATCTTTTGGGACCATTGAAAAAACATTTCGAAGAAGACAGCCTTTTGTTAAATTCATTACCAAATGCCGGCAGCACAATAGGAACTTTAAGTTCTTTTATGATGGGATTCCCACAGCGGGTCCAAGGGCCATTTTTAACTGAAAGTGAAAATTTAAATTCATCATTTCCCAGCGGAATTGGGAACCCCTACTTAAAAAACGGCTATCAAACCAGGTTCATCTATGGTGGCAACCCAGGCTGGCGCGATATAAACAAATACGCCCTTAAACAGGGTTTCCAAACTGTAGAAGGTGCTGTTGAAATAAAGAATAAATTGTCAGCCGAAAAACTAAAGAATTTTGAAGAACATGATTGGGGAATTTACGACGAAGATCTTTTCGAATACGCACTTAACGAACTAAAAACAGCTACTAAACCGCAATTTATTTTAATTATGACCACTACGAATCACCCGCCTTATCAGTTACCGCAACGTTCTAAATTAAATGAATGGAACGATCCCACCCTTCGAAAAAACCTAGTTGTTCCGGAATCCTGAAAAAAACAATTAATCGTTGGTCAGGACTTAGCCAGCAAGAGATTTGCGGTTTACCAATATGCCAGTTTCGGTCTATCACACTTTCTAGACCAGGTAAAAAACGATCAGGATCTAGGTGAAAAAACTTTCGTTTCGGTCAGTGGCGATCATAACTTCTGGATTGTGAATTTTGATGAAAAACAATTCTTGGATAAGTGGGGTGTTCCCATCTATTTTTACTTGCCCAAAAAATTAAATTTACACATTCCGAAAGATCGTTTCGCTTCGCAAATAGATATTATGCCTACACTTTATGAACTGACCTTACCATTGACTTCTTATCTTTCTAGCGGATTAAATTTATTAGATACGAAGTCCTTATTCGGATCGGTAAATGCTGGCGCCATTGCTGTAAATGCGGACGGGGCTATTTTCAGTTTGGCCCGCAACAACACGCATTTTTATGGCTGGAAAGAGGGGCAGTTGACGGCAGCAGACTCCACCGATTCCTTAAAGCAGCTGGAAATTCGTTATAAATCATTGATGTCGATGACCGACTATTATCTGAAGTATTTTAATGAAATTAAAATAGATAACTGATAGTTAAAGAATCTATGCAGCAGCAAAGCCAATTGAGAAGAAACGGATACAAGAAAAACTTTATCCACGTAGAACAGTTAGAACGGATTTCCGAAACCGTGACGGCTCCGCTGCAAGGTTTTTACTGCCGCTGGCAATTAAAAGAAATCTCGGATTGCCAATTGGTTGCGGAAATCGTTCTGCTATTTTTAAAAACCCTGCGCCCCAAAGACTATCGCGGTGGACCCCATCGTCAATGGGA
>JAYVAZ010000275.1:0-2757 GCA_043750675.1 Pseudobdellovibrionaceae bacterium
ATATGCAAATGCCGATAATGGACGGATACACGGCTACGGAAAAATTGCGTGAAAAAGATAACTCAACTTCTATTATTGCGGTAACCGCTGATGCAATGAACAGTGCTAAACGCCGATGCCTGCAGGCCGGCTGCAACGGATATATTTCCAAACCTTTGCTTCGTGAAGACGTTTATCGAATCCTAATCACCTACTGCAATTAAAATTAATGGGCCGCTAACTTTATTTTCTGGCCTGACAATTAACCTGGTAGACTGGTGCATTTTTACCTTCTGTCGAATAAATCAAAGCATCTTTTCCAGGCAAATAACAAACGGCTTCTTGTTGGATCAATTTTTTTGTCGGAACTAAAGTGTAGTCCTTTGGTAAAACTTCACGATTGATGCCTTTGGTAATATCAAAATTGAATTCAATAACAGTCAGATAAGTTAAAACTGAAAAACGTGTTCCTGAGGGATGAATATTTAACGAAGTTACTAATGAATTGCTGCTGTCGTCTCCCAAAATCGCTGCAAAATCCAGTTCCCCAATTCGATGCAGATTTTTAATAGCTACCGTTGTGTCCCACAGCTCTGCTGCGGATAACCAAAAAACTTGCGAAACAGTTGTTCCAGAAGGCGAATCCTTGGTAATGATAACAAGATCCCCGTTCGGATGAATATCAACAGCTTCCACATTATAGGCCTTTTGATCTGGATATCTAAAAGTAAAGGATGCGAAAATATTTGTGGAACCGTAATAAGTGTTTTGCTCTTTGATAGCGATTACTCGAGAACTGGATTTTAAATGGCTGTTGTCCCCTGTATCAGCAATATATAGACAAGAATCTGCGCCGCAAGGGCCGATACTCATATCTTCCGTATCCTTTGGGGCAAAGTTATTGATCGCAACCTTTTCCAATAATTTTCCATCCAAGGTTGTGACAAAAAATTCGCCTTTACTACCAGAGTCGTTAATATGGTAAACCTGATTTTCAAATTTTTGGGAAGCCACTATTCCGCTGGCTTCTTTAATCTGCGCATCTAAGGTGCCGACTTGTTGAGGAGTCGACCACTCGGTACAAAGGCCGGCATAAGATTTTGAGGATAAAGTAAGTAAGCAAAAAATCCCTACAAAAATCGACCGTGATTTCGTCAAGTGCATCTCCTAAGGTTTGTATTACATTTAGGATGACTTCCCTTCATAAAGCGGTCAATAGGACGGTCCAGTGAAAACAGTTAGTATTCAGTCAGAAAATTATTCAGGATTACTAACAGAAGAAAAAGCGAAAGATTTGTAGCATAGTATTATTTAACTACTATCTAAACTTTGGATTTCCAAGACTAAGATCGTAGGATAAGTCATTACCAACCTCAGGAAAAGTGTGTCGTGGCCTCTTGCCTTACTTCCTTGCTAAAAAAAACGAACTTAAAAACAAAAAGCGAAGACCGTTAGGGCCTTCGCTTTAGTTTTTAACACTTTACGATTTTTCGAAGCCAAAATGCTAATTAAAATCTTGTCGTCGTTTGCGTATCAACCGACTTATTTTTTCCAATGTGAGACTCAGATACTTCTGAACTAGAAGAAATGTCACGAGCACCCGTTTGTTCAAGAATAGTTTTTGCGCGTTTGATCAAATCACTGCTAGCCGCGTGAACTGACAACAGAATTCCACCATCTTTAACAAAAGTTTCATAACGTTTAGCTTCATATTCTGGGATTCCCATACCAATTAGCCCACCCGCAATTCCACCTAACGCTGCACCAGCGCCGGCTCCGGCCATTGCTGCTAAGATCGGACCTGCTGCGATGAAAGGACCTACTCCTGGAATGGCTAATGAACCAATTCCTACTAACCATCCCAATGCGCCACCCAAAACTAAACCTGTTCCCGCGCCAGTAGTAGCGCCTTCTGGAGCCTTAGTTGTGTTGTCATGCGCGAATTTTTCAGAACCGCCTCTTTCAGGCATCAATACTGAAATATCCGAAGCAGAAAATGCATCAGCCTTTAATCGGTCCACTCCAGCTTCAACAGCTGCGCGTGAATCATAAATTCCAAAAACCGCTTTGTGATCGTCTTTATTCATTTCCATAAAATCTCCTTGTTGTTATTGTTTTGTTTATTTACTTACGATTTCAATTTCATCATTGACATGGGTGTTGCCAGCAAACTTAACCGCAATATCATGAATTTTACTTTTTTCTACAGCAGAATTGACTGGCCCCTTTAAAGTAACCTGTCCACCCGCTGTTATAATTTTGACGTTCTTTGCATTAGTTGAAAATGATTTTTCTGCCACAATACTTTTGCGGATCTGGGCAGTCATATCCACATCTGCTTTTGAATTGCCTTGATCGCGGGCATCTAGTTCCTGATTTTGAACTTGGGTTTTATTTTTTTGACTGTTGTCTGGAGCATCTGCAGCCAGCGAAACGGCTGACAAACTGAACATAAGACAAAAAGCGGTGATTGCATTTTTAAACATATTATTCCCTTTCGTGAGAATTTAAAGTTGATTACGGCTGGCATTGCAAGAACATTACCAGCCTACTCATTCCTTAATTTTCCAATGAAAGGATTCAAGTAACATACTAAATAAGAAGTATTTTTGCCCCAGGTATATTTCGTAGGGGAATTTTTGTCCTAGAAACGTGAGCAGATACATAATGAGACACCATCCGTGCTTACCGGTAAATAAATGTTACTAAAGGATTTCTTCTTTTTGTTCATTTATCCTGCCTTTTTTAGATTATCGGTAGCTTGCAACATTTCATTAA
>JAYVAZ010000276.1:0-1884 GCA_043750675.1 Pseudobdellovibrionaceae bacterium
CGCCATTCTTCGCGAATAATAGAAAACCCGGGATCTCCATCGCTATTGAGTTTAGCGTGAATGGTTTTTTCTCCGTAATCAGTGTGTTTATCGGATTCGTATTTTTGGAAGAATCGAAAAACAATTTGGTTTTTATTTACGATCAATAGAGGTTCAGAAATCTGTACCTTAATATAAGTGTATAATTTTTTAAGTCTTTCTTTATGTCTAAACCACTGTTTGTAATTCATCTTAGAGCCATTAAAAGTGGTATCGTAATAGCGCATGTATTTGCTGATCTCCTGGGACTCCCAGGCAATTCGCCACTGACTGAACATATCTAGGTATTTTTTCTGATGCAATTTAAAGTCTTTCTCATTGAGTAAATTCACCTGATCAAAAATAACCATCGGTGTCTGTTTTAATTCTACCAGCGGACTTAGTTTTTTAATGACATCATTTCGAACAACGACGCAGCCACGCGAACCGCGTGTTAAAGCAACTTTGTCAGGAACCGCATGCAGCCAAATGCCAGTGCCGGTTTTGAATTCCCGTTTATCAAAAATATTGGGATAATCGGTCGCAAAAGCCAAACTCCCATAAACGCTAAAGGGAATTTCGGGTTGAGTTAATTTTTTTTCTAAAAAATAAATTCCACTGGGGGTTTTGTAGTCGTTTTCTTTTTCTTTATCGCCATTTTTTTTGCCCATATCGCTGGGGTATTCGTCGATCAATTTAAACAACCCGTTTTCAGATTGATAAACACGTAACCATCGTTTGGTTTTGTCCACGACAAAAATATTTTTTGCAAACGGGCTTTTTTCCGGGATAGAAACAATGCCTTCTGGATAAATAGCATCTTTTGCAACGGCCGCGATTTCATCGGCCACTAAGGCTTTATTCGCAATCTGTGCCGCCGCGGCCGGAGGAGCTACCCCTTCCGTACTTTTATCAATGTCGACTTTTTCGACTTCGATAGCAATCGCCAAACTGGAAATTCCAATTAGAAAAGCGGTGCTTAAAAAACGACTCATTTTGAAAAACATGCTGCTATTTTCAAATGTAGTGGGGGCCCAGTCAATGACAGGACTTTGGTCGTTGCGTTATTCGAGCCCATAATTGTTAGGCTGCAAGCCGACTTGGAAGTTCGACCGCGGGCCTACTTGGAGGTTAGGCCACAGGCCTACATGGATGTTTAATAGTTTTACAAAAAATCCCCACATACCGAAAGAATGCGAAACCTCGACTTTTTTCTTAAGACGTCAGCCCAGTTTGCCGAAAGGGATATTAGTGACGCCCTAATGGCAATGTCGAGGTTGATATGGCTGAAAAAAAAGAACCAGAAAAGAAAGACAAGAAACCTCTTAATGTTATGCTGATTTTGCAAATCGTCATAGCTGTGGTTAACGTTACCGTTGTAGGCGGTGGCGCTTATATGGTTTATGCATCTACCTTAGGCTGGACGGCGCCCAGTATTAATGAAGAACAATTAAAAAAAGAGCTGGAAGAAAAACAGAACTCCGAAACAAACGTCCAATCTGGCCCATTGATATACACCATGGATAAGTTCACGGTAAACCTAGAAGGTGAGCCCAAGCGGACGATTCGTTTGGAAATTAATTTAGAAATGTTAGGCAAAGACGGGTTTGAAGAAATCATCAGTACCGATAATAGAGCCAAAGCTCGTGACCGTATCGTGAAGCTGTTAGGTGAAAAAAACTTTGCTGATCTTGAAAGTATCCAAGGCAAGTTATTTCTAAAGGACCGTATCGCAATGGAAATGAACACGATCTTAGATAAAGGTGTAGTCAAAGACGTCTACTTTTCGGAGTTCATCGTGCAATAAAGCGTCGCGCCCCTTCGGAGCGCCGCACGTCCCTTTAACTGCAGTAGGCACCTTACACG
>JAYVAZ010000277.1:0-9849 GCA_043750675.1 Pseudobdellovibrionaceae bacterium
ATGCAGGCGATTTTACATGGTGGAAATGCGCCACCTACGGTGCAAAAAATCAGTTTCTAAAAGAAATCTAAATGAAAAACTCATTTCATTTAGAAAAATCATAATGAGAACAAAAAGAGAATCGGTTCTCATTTAGAATTTCGAAAAATCACAAGGCAAAACAAATACTTTCGCCAACCGAATTAAGTGGTTGCGCTCGCCCAAAGCCTTCACCCCTGAAACAAGTTTCTTCCTGTCCACCCCCACCCAACAAGTTGAGTGAAGGTGGACAGGAACCGGGGTGAAGGCTTTTGGCGTATTCAGGTTATCGAAGATGTGCTATGGTTTGGGTCAGTAAAAAAACGAGGAGAAAAATATGACTTAAAAACTAGGAGGTGCATTTATGATAGGTAAAACAATTTGATCATAATTAAAAATAACGAAGCTGACTGGGCCGTGGAAATATCCCAGATCGAAATAAAAAGAGATGAGTACGACGCGCGCATTGTGCGATTGATCACAGCCCTCATCGAAATTGACCAAAGCCTCTTCCCGCCAGACAGTGATGCGCAAGCCGACGATTCCGACGTAGCAAGGGAAGCCGCATGAAACGAATCGCCGCCTACATCAGGGTTTCAACCGAAGAGCAGGCCCGTATCCAAGAGGGGTCGCTCGTTTCTCAAAAGAATCGAATTCTAGAATACATCGAATTTCAAAATAAGCGCGAAGCCGGCTGGGGAATGCTCGTAGATATTTATTGCGACGAAGGAAAGTCCGCGAAAAACATGAAGGGTCGCCCAGAGTTTTTGCGCATGCTGACCGATGTGAAAACGGGCCGAGTGGATTTGATCGTCGCAACCGAACTTTCGCGCATGAGCCGAAACATCAAGGATTTCTGTGAAGTCTGGGATTTCCTGAAGGACCATAAAGCGAGCTTCGCGACATTGCGGGAAAATTTCGACTCAACGACCGCGTCCGGTGAGATGATGGTTTTTAACCTGATTAACTATGCCCAGTATGAGCGAAAACAAACATCAGAAAGAATCCAAGCCAACTGGCTATCGCGAAGTAAGCGAGGCCTATTTAACGGCGGAACGATTCCTCTAGGCTACGATCGCAATCCAAAAAATAAGGCCGAGCTTGCCGTAAATCCAGAAGAAGCAGCGGTCGTTAGAAAAATATTTGCGACGTTCATTGAGCAAGAAACCGTCCGTCAAACTCAGAAAGCCGTGACGGAACTTGGGATCTACAACAAAAAATATACGAATAAGCACGGCATCGAAAAAGGCGGAAAAGCTTTTTCGGTCGATACGCTTCAGTCGCTTTTGAAAAATAAAACGTACCTCGGAATCAAAGAGCTACGGCGCAAAGATGGAAACGTCGAAGAAATAAAAGCGGTGTGGGCCGCCATTGTTGATACTGACACGTTTCAAAAAGTTCAGGAGCGTTTGGCTAAAAATAAGAATCGCTACAAGCCTGAATCGTGGAAAGTGTATCCGTTCCCGCTCACTGAGCTTGTTCAATGCGGAGACTGTGGGAAGTCTTTAGGCGGCAAATCCGGCACGGGCCGAATTAAAAAGCACCACTACTACGGTCATCCGCAGATTAAGAATCCGTTCCAGAAAGAAAAATCGCGTGAGTGCCAGGTCAAAAACGTCAGAGCTCCTCGGCTCGAAGAAATCGTAATGAGGTCATTGCGCTCGTTACTAAATGACTCAAGCCTCATCGAAAAGTGGATTGCGATTTATAAATCGAAATCATCAACCGAACTGCCCGACGTCCAAAGCCAAGGGAAGAAATTGGATCAAGAAATTCAGACGACCTCCAAACGGATCTCGAACATCGTCCAGCGAGTTTCAGAACTTCCGGCAGAAGTGCCAGCAGACGCGTTCTATGAGCAGATCAAGCAAATGACGGCGAAGCTGAACGAGTTGAAACTTACAAAGCAAAAGCTCATGACAAAGGAAATGGATTTACGCGGTCAAGACATTGACCAAGAAGGCTTAAAAGCCAAGATCGAGCGAACGCTCAAAAATCTAGGAAACGCACCGAAAGAAAAACAAAGACCCATCTTCACGAACCTTGTGAAATTCATTGAAATCCACCCGATGAAAATAAAAATCGGCATGTACGCTCCCTCGAAAGAGCAATACAAGGCCATCGGAACTGACGGAACCCCGTCACCCGGGAATCAAACTCAGAATTTAAATGAAAAAGAAGGAAAAATTCTTCCATTCAGCCCGAACCCGCGTGTGGGTTCGAGTACTGTCGGAATTGGTGCCCCGCGAGGGACTTGAACCCCCACGCTTGCGCACTAGATCCTAAGTCTAGCGTGTCTGCCAATTTCACCAGCGGGGCACTTTAAAAGTGCAGTACTATTTATCTAATTTATTTAGGATCAGCAATTAATTTTTTATAATCAGGTGCTCTTAACAAATTAGCTAATTCTTTTTCTGTATCCATTTCAATTCTAATCAACCAGCCGTTATTCACAGGATCGTCGTTTAGAACTGCCGGGTCATCCGTTAAACCGGTATTGATTTCAATAACGGTTCCTGAAACAGGAGCCAATAGATCACTAACAGCTTTAACGCTTTCAACTACACCAAAAGCTTCGTGCTGAGTGACTTTTTGACCTTCTTCGGGAAGTTCAACATAAACAATTTCACCCAGTGAGTGCTGAGCAAACTCAGTAATTCCTACGGTTACGATGTTTTCATCGACTTGAGCCCACTCGTGATCTTTTGTGTAGTAGTAATCTTCGGGAACATGAAAATTAGCCATTTGGACTCCTTTAGAGTAACTCATTTATGTCTAGCCAAGCGCGCGGCCGGCTAGGCTTTTCGCCTTCGTCTAGCTTCGGCCTAACCTGGTTGGACAAAAGGTGTTTTGCAAACTTTTGCCTTTACCTTGCGATTTCGAATATCTACGAAAAATTCTGTACCTTCAGCCGCAAACTCTTTATCAATGTAAGCAATGCCAATAGACTCTTCTAGCGTAGGCGAAACGGTACCAGAAGTTACCTTGCCTATTTCCTTGCTGTCAAAAGAAAATAATTTGTAATCTTGCCTTGGAATGCCCTTATCTAGCAGTTTAAAGCCGATCAGGCTTTGCTTTAGACCGTCTTGCTTGCCTTTAAGGATAACATCCTTTCCCATAAAATCTTTTGCTGAAGGTTTAATCACCCAGCCCAACCCGGCAGAGTAAGGATTCAGCTGATCACCGATTTCATGGCCGTAAAGGCTGTACTTCATTTCGGTTCTTAATGTGTCACGGGCTCCTAACCCAATGGGCATCACATGAAGGCTTTGGCCCTTTATTAATAAGTCATTCCATAACTGTGAGACGCCTTGGTTTTCGATAAACACTTCACAACCTTTTTCGCCAGTGTAGCCTGTGGTTGCTATTATGATTTTATGACCATTCCAAATTCCTGACTTTACCTGGAAGCTAGGAATTTCTGAAACTTTGATAGCACTGCCGGCAAACACCTGATCGCATAACGCCAAAGCTTTCGGCCCTTGAATCGCGATCTGTGACCAGATGTGACTTTCATTGCTGATATCGGCGCCGCGATTGTTTTTTACCATCCAGGCAAAATCCTTATCGGAATTAGAGGCATTTACACAAACCAAGTAATCGCTGTTTTTTTCTAAACAATAGACAATGATGTCATCGACTAAACCACCTTGGTCATTCGGAAGAAGGCTATACTGCGCCTGTCCGTTTTCTAATTTAGCCACGTCATTGCTGGTTAACCATTGCAAGGTCTCAAGGGCTTTTGGGCCTTTTACACGAACTTCGCCCATATGCGATACATCAAAAAGGCCGACGTTTTTACGAACATTTAGGTGTTCTTCTTTGAGCCCCACGTATTGGACAGGCATATTCCATCCGGCAAAATCAACCATACGAGCATTCGCTTTAAGATGATCTTCAAATAAATTAGTTTTTTTTGGTTCTACTGTCATAGATCCTCGCTATTTTAGAGTTTTAACTTTTTTCACTAACACGAAGTTCGTTAGATTTAATCTGATAATTTTCCGGGAACGGTACGATGGATCCACGCGGAATTTCAGGGAGCTGCCCCTTGTCGAAATCCTTATGCATCCACGCAAAAAAACGGCGTTCTTGATCGTAACAAATTAATTGCCGATTTTTTCCCTTTTCTTCTAATATATCGCCCACTGTACGAATCCATGCTGGTGATTCTACTGCGGCGGTATTCGCCGTAGTCGCGGTCAATTTCGGATGATTAAACAATCCAGCCTTTGCCGATACCAAATAGCTAAAAGTCAGTGTTTGGTTTTTAATCGGTAGATGCTTTTCCAGTTCAAGAAACCATTTCGGCATCGTCCAGTGTATGCGATCATGACACCAATCCTTAGGCGAAAGGGTTAACAATGGGCAGGCCTGCTGATGCAAGCAGGGCGCTAACATTGTCTGACCTTGCTCTATCAAGGTTTGTCGAAGCTGCATTAGTTTTCGACCGTCAGTGGAAGTCGAAGGTTCTAAGATAATAATTAGGTCATAATTTTTGACTAATTTTTCGTGGTTTGGTATTTCAGTTAGCGCGTACGAAGCAAATAAAATTTTAATCGGATTTGCGGTGGTATTTCGTTCCGATTTCTCGCCTGGAAATTTTTTTGCAAAAGCAGCCTTTTTGCCATGGAGTTCTATCAGTTCGGGTCGGTCTTTGAAAACTTCGTTAAATAGGTTTTGATGCCAACGTGAAGGCACATCAGAAACTTCGAAGTAAGTGACTCTGCTGATATGTTTAATCGCTTCCGGGTTTTCTAAAAAGAATGCCAAAGAGCAAGATCCAAAGCCGCTACCCAATTCGTCGACTTCAATCGGAGCTTTTTCAGACAAACGCGCTAGCACTTCTGAATTTAATAAATTTAACACGTTTAATTGGTGGAAAACGGCGAACGAACGTAAGAAGTTCAAAGGAAGATAATAAAACAAGTACGCTAGAATCGTACCTTTATCTTCCCAAGGCGTTTTGCCTTCGGGATTTTGAATATAAAAATCACTTAATTGTAAAATATTGTCTGCCGTTTTTTTTGCAGAAAATGGTGCCGTCCATTTCTCTTCGCTTAGTTTTAGAATGGCATTGTCTAGTTCGGGCGGCAACTGGTGAATTGGATGTTGAAATGGTTTCATATTTTAAAAATCTCGGCGGCTACAGCCTGTGCGTTAATTTGGTTCATACAATCGGGTCCTTCCGTATCCGGAACAAAAACTTTTGAATTTACTGATAAGGGACCCCATCGTTTTGCTAGTTGGGATCGAATCGGTGAAAATAAACTATAGGTAGGAACCTGTGCCAGGGCCGCAACATGCATAACTCCAGTACTGGGCGCGATGCAGGCCTTGGCTGATTTTAATATTGTAATCAGTTCGGCAAAACTTAACTGTGTTACCAGTGAAATAACCTTTGGATCATTTTTAAAATGCGCGGTGATCTGGTCTAAATAGGGTTGGTCGATCGCGGTCCCGGTCAAGATGACAGGATGTTTTGTTTTTAAGATTTCGATCAATTCAATATATTTTAACTGTGGCCAATTTAAGGCCGACCCAAACATCCCTGCATGTACAACGTAATAATTTCCTATCGTCAATTGCAACTGCGCCATTTTATATTTAAGGGCATCGGAAATGGCCGTATCGACAAAAAAAGGCCGGGCATTTGTTTTCGCTCGAACATCCTCAAATAGACCCTTGCGACGTGGCAGCGGAAGGTCAAGAAACACCGAAAGCATTTCCAAGTTGTATGCCAGCTCGTGTTTTTCCGAAAGACTACGTTTTTGTCGTAGGCCCTTATTAAAAAAAATAAAAGAAGACCACTGGCTGTAACGACCGAACCTAGTCGAGATTCCCGCCATCAATGCGGCTAAACTAATCCACCATACTCCGTAAAACTGCAGTAGGCCGTCAAATTTCGCTGACCTGAAATACTGGAGTAGGGCCCAGAATGAATCCTTCGGTTTATCTAGATCTACGGAAAAGAACTTTCTGGTAGGCGAACACAGTTTAAATATACTTTCCGTTTTCTTATTAATTACCCAAGTAATGTCACTGCCTTTTAGTTCAGGAATTTGATCGACCGGGAGGTTTAATAATAAATCGCCGATCTTATCAGCTCTTACAAAAACAAACTTTTTCATAAGTTCTGATTGGCTCCTAAGGGTTAGAAATCAAAATCTGTTTGAAGTTTAATTTTGGATTTTTAATACGGGAAATTAATGTTTTTTCAATTTGCGGATATAAAGGCGCACACTTTTTAGTTCCAAAAATTTCCAATGGAACCCATTCCACATCTATCTGATTTTTGTCGGGCTTTTTCGGAAACTTGGCTTTGGAGTTGGATTCCAACCCGCACAGAAAAATCATTCCCATTTTATGTTTTTTTCCAAATTTAGGGGAACGACCCATCGGAGTGTATTCCCAACACATCAATAATTTTTTCGGAATGACCTTTACGCCGGCCTCTTCTTTGGCTTCGCGTTTTAAGGCAGTAAGAATCGGTTCGCATTCATCAACACCACCGCCTGGTAAGTTATAGTGAATGCCATCCTTATCTTTGAATTTAATAAGAAGTATCTTCCCATTTTTAACTATGCAGGCGCTAACGGTGACTCTCATTATTGGTATGACTCAATCGGCGGACAACTACACATGATATTTTTATCACCGTAAGCATTATCGACTCGGTTTACCGAAGCCCAAAATTTATTCTGTCGTAACCATAACAATGGGTAAGCGGCCTGTTCACGCGTGTAAGTGTGTTTCCAATCATTAGTGGAAACATCTAATAAAGTATGCGGCGAATTCACTAAAGGATTATCTTCTAGAGTCCAAGTTTTATTGCCGACCATATCGATTTCTTTTTTAATTTGAATCATTGCCTCAATAAAACGATCTAATTCGGCTTTGGATTCTGATTCGGTAGGTTCCACCATTAATGTGCCCGGGACCGGGAAAGACATTGTTGGCGCATGGAACCCGTAGTCAATGAGACGTTTTGCAATATCAGTGACGTCAATACCTGTAGCCGTTTTAATAGGACGGGTATCTAGGATGCATTCATGCGCAACTAAGTTTGAAGTTCCTTTGTAAAGAACTGGGTAATAAGGGCTCAATTTTTTAGCGATGTAATTAGCATTTAGAATCGCCACTTCGGTAGCGTATCTGATTCCTACGGCTCCCATCATTGTGATGTAACTCCAACTGATAGGTAGAATGCTAGCACTCCCCCAAGGAGCCGAAGTCGTCGCCGTGATTCCATTTTTTGGATTGTGTTCAGGAGTAGAGATATGTCCAGGTAAAAAATCTTTTAAATGTGCAGCAACTCCGATTGGTCCTACTCCGGGGCCGCCGCCGCCATGTGGAATACTAAATGTTTTGTGTAAATTCATGTGCATTACGTCAGGCCCAAATTCGCCCGGTCGGCAAATTCCAACCAGCGCATTAAAATTAGCGCCGTCCATGTAAACTTGTCCGCCATTGTCATGAATGATTTTACAAATTTCAACGATAGATGCTTCAAACACACCATGGGTCGAAGGGTAAGTAATCATTAAACAAGATAGTTGATCTTTGTGTAAGGCAGACTTTTCTTTTAAATCATTTACGTCAACATTACCTTCGCTATCACACGCGGTAACGACCACTTTCATTCCGGCCATCGCCGCACTCGCAGGATTTGTTCCATGTGCAGAACTTGGAATCAAACAAATATTTCTTTGTGTTTGTTTTCTGAAAGCATGATATTTTCTGATTGCTAATAAGCCTGCGTATTCACCTTGTGAACCGGCATTTGGCTGCAAAGAAACCGCAGCAAATCCAGTTAACTCGCAAAGTTTAAATTCCAAATCTTTGATCATCTCTACGTAACCCGCAGTTTGCGTTAACGGAGCCATGGGATGAATTTTATTTACTTCGGGCCATGATACCGGAACCAATTCAGTCGTCGCGTTTAATTTCATTGTACAAGATCCCAATGGAATCATCGAATGTGTCAAAGTTAAATCTTTATTTTGCAGACTATGAATGTACCGAAGTAATTCAGTTTCCGAATGATGCGAGTTAAATACCGGATGCTGCAGATAAGTCGAGGTACGAATAGACCATTCGGGCCAACTTAATTTAGCCGCCTTTTCCAAATGAACCGATTTACCTGTGATAACTTGCACAATTTGCTGAACTTCTTCTGCGGTGGTTGTTTCATTTATCGAAATGGAAACCGTTCTTTGATCAACAATTCGGAAATTAAATTCCTGTTTTTCAGCCGCTTCTTTAGTGATGGCCGAAGACGGAACTTCAACTGTAATAGTATCAAAGAAAGAACCATTTAAAACTTTGTAACCTTGCGATGTTAAAGTTTGTGCTAAGGAAGCGGCAAGAGTGTGAACCCGGATTGCAATATTTTGTAAACCTTTAGGGCCATGATAAACCGCATAGAAGCTGGCCATGTTGGCCAATAAAACCTGCGCCGTACAAATATTGCTGGTCGCTTTTTCGCGACGGATATGTTGTTCCCTAGTTTGCAAAGCCAAACGCAATGCTTTTTTGCCTTTGGAATCTACGCTGACACCAATTAATCTTCCCGGCATTGAACGTTTGAAGGCATCTTTGGTTGCCATAAAAGCTGCGTGTGGACCACCATAGCCCAACGGAACACCAAATCGTTGAGTATTGCCAACGACAATGTCTGCGCCCCATTCCCCAGGAGGAGTTAACATGGTTAGCGATAATAAGTCGGCATCAACAACTAACAAGGCCCCTTTTTCTTTGCAGCATTCAGACAGTTTTCGGTAGTCTTTAATTTCGCCCAAAGTGTTTGGATAAGAAATGACCATGGCAAAAATAGGTTCGCTGAAATCAAAATTTTCTGGTTCAACCAAAATCATTTTGATTCCCATAGATTCAGTTCTAGTTTTTAAAACTTCAATCACATGCGGATGTAACCCTAACGATGCAACAAAGCTGTTCGATTTATTTTTTGATAATGAATGCGCCATATTTACGGCTTCGGCGGTGGCCGTGCCTTCATCTAACAGGGAGGCATTGGAAATTTCCATCCCAGTTAAATCAGTGACCATAGTTTGGAAATTTAATAACGCTTCTAAACGGCCCTGTGCAATTTCTGCCTGGTAGGGAGTATAAGCCGTGTACCAAACTGGATTTTCTAAAATATTTCTTTGAATGACAGTAGGGGTGATCGTGTCGTGAAATCCCATTCCCAAAAAGGATTTAAAGACGCGATTTTTAGACATGGTCTTTTTTAATTTTTGTAGGATCTGATATTCGCTGATTCCGTTACCGATCTTGGGAGTATTTTGGCTGACTATATTCTGCGGAATCACTTGCGAAATAAAATCACTCATCTGATCAAAACCAAGATCTTTAAGCATTTCTTTAACATCGGATTCTTTAGGTCCGATATGTCGTTGAATAAATTCTGATTCCGTATTCATTGCTGTGTTCTCTTTTGTTGCGGTTTTGTTTAGAATAGAAGAGTTTTGAGAATTAAACATTTAGGCGCCTTTCGGTAGACGCCCAAAAAATTAACACAGACAGTGACCTTTTGACAATTTAGGTACGAACGGAAAAATAAATTACGAAGCGCGTTAATTAGGCTTGTTTCTTAGCAGTTTTAGAAGCCCGGCGCGCTACCTTCTTAGTGGCTTTCTTAGTGGTTGTCGCCGCTTTTTTAACTGCTTTTTTCTTACTAGAGACCACTTTAGAAAGTTTGGCCTTTTGTTGAAGAGCAACCTTCTTGTAATTGTTCAAATTCTTCTCGATATGAATTGCCGATTTCTTGATCAAAGTGACGGTTTTTTTCAGCTCTTTATCAAATTCACC
>JAYVAZ010000278.1:0-8136 GCA_043750675.1 Pseudobdellovibrionaceae bacterium
GACGCCGCCTTCTTCGAGCACAAAGCCCCATTCGGGCCGCGCCAGCAGCAATTCGTCGTACAGCGTCCGCTCAGCGCGCTGGTCGGCCTTGGAGACGAAGTCGGCCGGGCCCTTGCGGCTGACCTGCAGGTGCTCGACCTCGCCAAAATCGCGGCGCAGGCGCAGTCCGGCTTTGCGCGCGGCCTTTTCCATGACGCGGATAACGGCGGAGATGACGGCCATGTGGTTCAGTCGGCCTTGCGCACGTAGGCGCGTTCGTAAACGTCGACCACGATCCGGGTGCCGCTGCCGATGTGCGGCGGAACCATCACGCGCACGCCGTTACACCTTCAAGGTCATGATCGGCCCATTTTTTGTCAGCTCGAATAGACTCAGGACCGTGTAAAGATATCTGTCGGACCCAAGCTGCAAGGACCTCCTCATCGGCTTTCGAAATTCGGCCGGCCTTGATGAGCTGCTCTACTTCAACTTGAGTTTTTATGTTTTCGAACTGTACTTTCCACATTATTCCAAGCTAACGGTACTATATTGACATGTCAATAGTGATAAGTCAAATTGTTATATTACTAAGCTGGTTTCTGGCCTATTTTGAGACGTCCTAGGTCTATAAGTTCCTATAAAGTGTCCCTTTAGAGATCCCAAGGGTCCTACAAATCTCTCCTATCGGGATGCTTTTTTCGCTGTGGAGGGCCTTTGCAAGCTGGATCTTAGTTTCATCCATAAGCCGTGGCCTACCGCCCTTACGGCCCCGATCTCGGGCAGCTTTGAGCCCCGCCATGGTCCTTTCCCGAATCAACTCCCGCTCAAATTCCGCCAAGGCTCCAAAAATATGCAGAAATAATTTTCCGCTGGCCGTTGTCGTATCGATATTCTCTTGAAGTGATTTAAAACCGACGCCACGGGCTTGCAGTTGAGCTATGAGCTCCACAAGGTTACGAAGTGAGCGCCCCAAACGATCAAGCCGCCACACAACCAGCGTGTCGCCAGATCGGGCATACTTTAAAAGTGTCTCCAGGCCTTCGCGCGAAGCCCGAGCGCCACTGCCGACATCCTCGTACACATCACCGCAGCCAGCCTTCCTGAGTGCATCTCTTTGCAGATTCATAGACTGATCCGGCGTTGAAACTCTTGCGTAGCCGAGATTCACGGGTGACCTCGGCGCTTAATTGATTTTTTAGGGCCATCTTTGAGGCTAGAGAGCTCCTGCCTTACGTCCTTCTTATTATTTATACGCCTGGCTTTTTTAGAAAGGGCCTTAGCCTCTTCTCTGGTGCCCCAGTGGCCACCACCATTTTTAGCTCCGGCGTGTTCGGTCTTTTTATTTTTTGTCATAGAAATAAGAGTTCCAAAAACGGTGCGATAGCACAAGATGCACGAGGACGAATTAACAAAGTTTTGAGACGGGTTTTGAAACTGAAAATACCGTGTAACATAAAGTTTTATGTTACACGGTATTTATTTTTACAAAGTTCCAGAAACGCTCGTTTTTGAAACAGTTTATTGAGCGGTAGCGATATACTCGCAGTTACTCAATTGAAGCTCACCAATAGAGTTTAATTCTACTGGTTTGAAAGAGCCTGAAAATCCGTTAACTTGAATAATCGCCGTCACAGGATTTGCTTTGCCTTGGAGAGTTTGCGCCCATTGGTGTGCAACAAGTCTTTTTGGATTAAAATTGTTTGGTAGAGTTAAGGTTGGAAGATAGGCAACAGCGTTGCCGTTTACATCTTGAAGTTCAACTGTTACCGACATATTAGGCATAAGAAACCCATCATAATCCGCTTCGCCATTAACCAGCACAGTTGTGATGTCGGAAGGGAATGTGGGATCTATACCGGCTGCCTCGCATGAATAAAGCGGATACTTGTTAATCTCGCCACCGCCGATAGCTCCCCCAGCAAATGCAGCAGATGAAATTAATAGCAAAGCGCTAACTGATAACATATTTTTTTTCATAAATAACTCCCGTTTGGTTTTTAATAGTTGTTTGAACTTTAATTAAGTCCTTTTTTCTTAAAATAGTTATCTGCCACATTTTAAGAAAATTGAAGATCAATATTCTCTTTTTTTAGTTGAAATGAAGAGTTTTTATCTTTATTGTGAAGTGATTAAATTTTTTAAAATGGAAATATCTTGAAACCAAAAACTCAAAATACAAAATCCAGCCTCATCAATGACGGTCTTGTTACTATGGGCGCTATCTACGGATATATAAGTTATACAGACTATGTTAAAGATCGAATTCAGTCGGCTAAATCAGCACAAGGCCGAGGCATAACTAAAAAGCTGGCTGAAGAACTTCAATGTCATACGACTTTTATTTCACAGGTTGTAAATAAAAAGGCTGGATTTTCTGTTGAGCAAGCGATCAAATTCGGCCGATTTTTTAGATTAGACTCT
Source organism: Pseudobdellovibrionaceae bacterium (assembly GCA_043750675.1). GTDB lineage: Bacteria > Bdellovibrionota > Bdellovibrionia > Bdellovibrionales > Bdellovibrionaceae > JAYSSX01. The sequence goes on from JAYVAZ010000278.1 coordinate 2,401, forward strand.
GCAGAAGTGGATTACCTAATTGATCTTGTAGGACTAGAAAGAGCCGGTGACGACAGAACAAAACAATTTTTTCAAAAACGCCTAGAAAGACAAAATAAACAGCGCGAAGATCTCAAGGATCGTTGGTCTAAGAGAAATCAATCTTTACAAGAAAACGAACTTACTTATTACGGCTCTTGGATCATTCAGGTGGTGCATGCTTGCTTGCAATTAAAGTCATGCAAAAATATCGAAAGTATTTCAAGTTATCTTGGCGTATCACAAATTGAAGTTCAACGTGTTCTTGAAATTCTAGAAAAGATGAACCTCGCATCAAGAACAGGCACAGTGTGGAACACGACCACTCATTTTTTACATCTTGGCAAGGAATCGCCAATCATTAGGCATTTTCATCTACAATGGAGACAGAGGGTTTGCCAGGACTTTCTCAAAAGCGGGCCGCCACCAGGCACGTACTATTCTGGAGTCTTAACTTTCGCTGAATCTGCGGAATCAGAAATTCGCGAAATTATTCTGACTGCCCTAGATAAAATCATGAAAACAATTGAACCTTCTCCATCAGAAATTGCTTGCGGACTAAATATTGATTTTTTTCCACTTCATTCCGTTGGAAATTAACAATTTTCAACAGGTTTTAGTCTATAAAATGTCCCGATCTAAAACGCCATTTGATTTCTGAGCCTCGGGTGGTTTCGGGATATCCGGTGAAAACTCAAGCTTCGCCTTCAAGATCTGATTCTCAGCTAAAATGGCAAAGAAACAATCCGTATCATCAGCGCAAGACTTGCGAGCAAAAAAGAACGTAAAGCATATCTCTGATAATAAAATAGATTTCTCTGACGTTCCTGAATCTTAGAAAGATGGCCGGGAAACCTTATCAAACATATTCATGACATGTTGGAAAAAATCACTTCAAAGGCCGCTTAATAATCCGCGGCCTGAATTCCAGAAACGCTCAATTTAGGTACTCTGTTAACAGACAAATTTTTATTTCTCCTCGTTTTTTCATAAGTTGTTCTTAAGTGAAAACGAGGAGACTCAATTCTAAAATAGTGTGGTTTAGGGCCGGTTACAGGTCCGTCCTCTACCGCAAGAATATTCTCTTTCACGGAGTTCACATCTAGAATATTTGGAATTCTCAGAGCCAGATAACATTGGTACTCCTTTGATCAGTGTACACTTTCTTATTTGTGGGGTACAGCTGTACGAACTTGAGCTTCTGTAAGTTGGAAGAGTTCCTCCAACAGGAATCACTTTGATACCATCGTCCCACGATTTCATAATACATACATTCACCGTGTCGGAAACAAGCGGATTAGAGACCGCACCTGAATTCCCGTTAATGAGCTGACCAACAATTACGGTGGCAGAGTTGAGACAGTTGCTACTGTTAGAGCATCCGGACACTGAAGTTAGGTTATTAGGATCAGTCGTGAGAAGACTGACGACCTGGGCTTCTATAGTTGGGTCGGCGTGCACGACAGGGGCAACAGCTTGGTTACTATCTGAGATAGTACCAACCTCCGAAGCTAAAAGTGCAAATGCTGCCTCAACCGTTATATTAAGATTTGCTGCCATCACGCCAGCCAAATTTCCATAAGCAAAAGACAGACTGAAGTTAGTTTGGTTAAAGCTTTCCTCCGCTGTCGCAAGCGCGTCGGGTCCAGCCTTCCCGTTGTTTGCGTCGGTGATTGTGGCAACGAGATTTGCAGTGGCTTGTTGATTGGCATCAACCGCATCAGCGAGGTTCTCTGTGGCTGTCGCAATTCCATCGGATACTGCGGCAGATGAATCACTGGGACCATCATTCCCACCATCGCCATCCCCATCATCAGCAAAACTGGTGCTTGAAATTAATAAAATTATGATTGCTAATTTTCCAAATTGTTTAAATATATTTTTCATTTTTTCCCCTTAAACATTAAGACTGCAAAGTCACCGCCTGCTTCAAACTTGAACGAAGCTGGGCTCATTAAAAAACGCTTCATATTGAGAGCCTTTTGTTGAACGTTTTTAGTAACTTAGAGGCACCTTGCAAAAATTAAAAGATGTCGACTCGTAAACATACGTCTAACGATTATAAAGTTGTACTGATTTATGATTACAGTGCATTTTAGAGTTTTATGGCGTGTCCTTATATATAGGTATATTTGATTTGAGAGATTTGAACTTTTTTGTGTTGTTTAGGAATGAACGTGATTTCAGCGGCAACGGCTCAAATCGAGACCGTTTCTGAAAATAGTGACTCCTGTGATACCACATCATTAACTATTGTCGACAAAATGTCGAAGTAGTCTCAAGCGATTGAAGTAGAACAAGGGGTTGGGTTGTGAAGATTAATCAAAAAATTTGGTTTATTCGGATTTCATTGTGTGTCTGTGCTTTTGCAAGTGTTGTGTTATTTCAAAACTGCGGGACAAATTTTGAATCGAAAACGACGGGGGGTGCAAATAACACAGTGGCCTCTACCCCGACATTGACTGCTCCAACTATAGTACTTTCGTCAAATCCAGATTTGGTGAATTTAAATTCGTATTCAATTCAGTTTAGTATTTCCGGAATCAGTCGTGATTTGATTCAGTCGGTGACGTGTCAGTTAAAAAATGAACTGGCTCAAGATTGTCTCTCGGGCAGCATAAAGTACTCAAACCTGACTGATGGAGATCATTCGGTTTTAATCAAGGCAACAACAACATCAAATATCTCAAGTGAAGTCATCAAGCTTTTCCGTATCGATACTACGCCGCCAATAATTGTTGTGGCTACTCCTCCACCTGAGCGATCCAGTGAAAGATCAATGTCCATTGGTTTTAATGTAACGGATACCCTTTCTGGTGTTAACAAATCGGAGTGCTCGTTTGACAATGAAGCTTATGCGACTTGCACGTCTCCCAAAAGTTTCACGAATTTGCTGTCTGGACCACACACCTTAAAAATGAGATCGTCGGATATGGCTGGAAATGTAAGTTTAGTTAAAGAGCTCGCATGGACAGTGGATTTTTCAATTCCGACAGTTACGATTTCACAAGCTCAGGCTGCGTTTTCAAATTCGACTTCGGCTAGTTTTACGTTCTCAGGAGCAGCTATAGCTACGTATCAGTGCCAGGTGGATGGTTTGGGTTTTGCTGATTGTGTTTCTCCAAAAACATTTACAGGCCTAATTGCGGGCAATCACAAATTCGAGGTTAAAGGTAAAAACGCAACGGGTACATCTTCAGCTGTCGCGCAGTCTTTATGGAAAATAGATCAAACTGCGCCAAGCATTCCAATATTAACTCAGAATGTAAAATCAATAACAAATCAGAAATCTGCTCAATTTAATTTTAGCGCGACCGATGATTCTGGCATTGCCAAATATGATTGTGTTGTCGATGGAAAAACTTCAATGGATTGTAAAAGTCCAAATGAACTTTTAAGTCTAGGCGATGGTCAACATAAGATTGAGGTTATTTCCTATGATAGTGCGGGAAATACGTCTGCATCAAGCTTCAATTGGCTGGTTGATACTCAGGCACCAAGTCTGCCAAAGATCAGTTTAAAGGTAGCCTCACCAGCAGTACCGAATTCAAACGAGGCAGTTATTGAATTTAGTTCAAGTGAAAATGGTTTGTCTGGTTTTAAGGGTTTTTCGTGTTCAGTAGATGGTACGCCAGTATTGGCTTGTACAAGTCCATTGAAAGTAATTGTTTCGCCCGGAAATCATCAGATTTCTGTGCTAGCGGCTGACAATGCGGGAAACTCTGCGGTTTCAAATTTTACCTGGGTTATGCCGCCGCTAGGCCCTGGTCAATTGAACTACAAGAATTTAAGCTGGGATGATCTCTTTGGTAAAGCTTATCCGTCACAAATTTTCATTGATGGATCCAATCAGAAAGCCTATGTCCACAGTGCATGCGGTATTTTTTCAAATGATAGTAATGGTCAGTTTTCATCGGTGCAATTGCCAGGGATAAAAAATCCACCGCTGCCAAACTCATTATTTGTAGATAACGGAACAATCTATTATGTTGATCAAAGAGAAGGCTTAATGAGGAAACGTCCATCAGAGTCGAAATTCTCAATCATCCTTGATAATGATGGAAGACAAAAAGCGATGGACGCGAATCCATTCCCGTGTTCTTCAATTGGCTTAGGGGGTGATTTTACGGGTCAATCGGTTTATGCCTCGGGCGATCAAATATTACTGGGTAGCACAGGTTTGTTTGTTTCAAATGATGCGGGATTAACTTGGACATGGTCTAAAATGAAAAGCGGTAACTATCAAGTAAGTCCGCCAGGAATTAGTTCAATACACGTTAAAAATGGAAAAATTTATCTATCAACTGTGAATGGTGATGGTCGCTCTAGTAATGTTCTAAATTCAGCAGGCCAATGTGAAATGGTCGATGCTTTGTCGGGTTATGGGCTTTTGGTATCAAGTGATGGTGGCAAAGAATTTAATGCTTTAAGTGCGGCGGGCATGACAAATCTTAGTGTAGTGGCAAGTGGCACGAGTTTATACACAATGACCTATTTAACGAATAGTGAAAGAGGGTTTAGCTTTTCCAATGATGAAGGTAAAACCTTTTCAAATATAACTTTACCTACAAATGTGTATATCGCAAATACATCAAATTTAATTGCAGTCGTTGGAAATGATATTTTTGTTTCAAAAAATAATGGAAGCACATCAATTCTGAATAAATCAACTGATGGCGGAAAAACTTTTAGCGAAATTAATTTACCAACACAAACTGAAAATTTTTATATAACTTCTATGCGTTCCTCAGGTGAAAATCTCTACGTCCTAACAACCTCTGGACTTTATGTTTCCTCTGATTCAGGATTAACTTTTCCTAAAATAACTAAGTTCAGTTCTGATTTTTGTACTTTTCCATACGGGAGGGGTTTTTACACGGGTGGCGGTTCAGGAAATAGTATTTATCTTGGCGGCGGCAATGCGGTTCTTTATTCGACCGATGGCGGAACTACATTTAGTAAAACCCCAGGTCAGCCTTTTACTATTAAAGACATACAAGTCACTGGGGACGCTCTATTTGGTTTTGCGCAAGGCCTTTCTTTTGGAATTATAGCTACCTTTGATTCAGCTAAAACATTTAGTTCGATTCAAAATTCTATTACAGATCCAACAACCGGGGCCGCTGGCTTTATGGTGAATGAAGACTTCGTAGAAGTGCCTGGTGGGCATCAGTCGGGGGTCTATTTATCAAGCGATGGAAGCAACCAGCTTTATCAATTAAAGAGCTATACTGATAACGGTTACCGTGTTGTGAGTGCCTATTCAAATAAACTGACCATCGTTGCAAGTATTGTATTAAAAAGTGACGCACATCATGGTGGGCTTGTTACATTTAGCAGTGGCAAAGAAATTTATATCAATATGAATGTACTTCATGGCGGTGATGGGGTTGGGTCAAAAATTCGCTACATAAATGGAGTTTTCTATTCATTAGGGCGTTATTTGATATCTTCTCGAGACAACGGTCAATCATTTAACATAGTTCCCACTGCTCCAATGGAGTCACGAGTAATTTATGGTAATTCAAATGGGGTTTTGCACGCGCTATCTGACAGTTGGGATTTTATCTCAACAGACAATGGAGTTAGCTTTCGACCGTGGGTCGCTGAATTTAAGTAGTAAAAAAATATTTTAAAAGAATCATGATGAGCGGGCCATCAATGAGTACCGAACGTTTTTCTTACACCTTGGGTCCTACGCGTTTACCGGTAAACGCG
>JAYVAZ010000279.1:0-2130 GCA_043750675.1 Pseudobdellovibrionaceae bacterium
TATGTCTCTAAATACGTACATTTGTGTCTCATTAATAGAGGCTGTTTGTTGGCCCAACAATGGCAATGTTAATAGTCAAACACAAAGGACACACACACATGAAAGATCAAATTAGAAAAATTAAGTTATTTGTTTTAATCTGTATGCAAATAACTTTGTTTCATCAGACTTCGGTTTACGCGGATGGAAGAAGTGATTTGAAGGTAACGAAGGCTATTAAAGTAGTAAAGATAGAGCGCGGAAATTTTAAGAGTAAGAAGAGTATTGAAAAACGAAAAATTGCAAGAGTCGAACGCAAGGTGATTCTTGATTTTACAAAAATGTAATAGAACCAAATTCCCAGGGGTCACTTAATTTGTATTAATGGTTTGTGTGTTGTCCCCATTAAACGATTTAAGTGGCTCCATTTTTTTCTTCCGCTGTTCAGCGGTGAAATCATCCTCCTTAATTGTCAGACTCTCCTGTGACAAAAATGGGGCGCTTCTTCATCTAAAAATTCCACGAAACAAATCTCGCCGTTGAACTTAATTTGAAAAATACTTGTGCCGGGTTTTAAGATAATCTCATTTTCTTGTCCGTCAAAAGCCGAATGGACGACCAGCTGAAGCACGGCAGCACCACCTGGTGGTGTCGCCACGCAGAATTGACTCGGCCGTTTTTAATTAATTAGAAATTTATCCAGATCTTCAATTCAGCAAGATTCAATTTCTCTTCCTTAATAGAACCTCCGCCGTACATGGATGTAATGTATGGGCGGTGAGGACAGGAAGTCCGTGTTCTATTTAACTAAAAAAGGTTTCCATTTGGCTATCAAGGCCGGCGTCATTTGCACATAACAAATGGTGCCCTCACTGCCAGCTTCTTTGCGGCTGATTTTAGTTTCTCGGGACAGATCATACATCTTATATTCTTCCGTATTCGGAAAATACAACTGCACATCTTGCTGCATTTCATTAATCGACTCTGCCATCATCACTTTTAACTGTTCAATTCCTTGGCCTGTGAGTGCAGACACAAAAACGCGGGGAAATTGTTTTACTTTGAACTGCATTTCCAACGGGGCAGCATCAACTTTGTTAAAGACGTGAATAATTTTCTTATTTTCCCATTTGAAATCAGCGATCAATTGGTCAACGACTTCCATCTGCCTGATCATATTCGGAGAAGATAAATCAACTACGTGTAACAAAACATCGGCTTCAGCGCTTTCTTCCAAGGTCGCTTTGAAAGCCTCAATTAACTGAATGGGTAATTTTCGAATAAAACCCACGGTATCGGTCACAACAGAAGGTGGGCCATTTGGTAAAAAGACCTTGCGGGTCGTCGGATCCAAAGTGGCGAAGACTTGATTTTTAGAAAGCACTTGTGATCCGGTCATTCGATTAAGCAATGAACTTTTACCACTATTCGTATAGCCGATTAAAGCAAAACTAGGAATTTCTAAGCGGCGTCGAGTGCTGCGATACTGAGCCCGGTTTTTACGGACGCCATCCAATTTTTTCTTAATTTGTGAAACACGATCGCGAATCCGCCTACGATCATTTTCTAATGCGGTTTCACCCGGACCGCGTGAGCCGATACCACCACCTTGACGGGAAAGGGAACCCATCCAAGCATCGACCATTCTGGGTAATTGATCTAACATTTGCGCTAACTCAACTTGAAGTTTTCCTTCGTAGGTTTGCGCTCGCTGCGCGAAGATATCTAATATTAATTGGTTGCGGTCGAATACTTTGCAGCCGATAGAAGTTTCCAAATTTCGCGCTTGCACTCCAGACAGTTGGTGATCAACCACCACTACTTCGGCACGCGCCTCGATGACCATTTCTTTGATTTCGTCTACTTTACCCGTTCCAATGAGGGTGGAGGGGTTCCACGACTGAAGAATCTGAATGACCGAACCAACGACTTCTCCGTTAGCGGCCCGGACCAGCTCTTCCAATTCGACTAAATTTTCTTTGATTTCAGAAGTGGGTTCTGACTTCAGGCCAACACCTATAACAATTACTCTTTCGGATTGTTTGATCTGTGCTTTGTTCATCTCACCTTTTTTCGGTTGAAATTAAAGTACGGGATTAAGGTCCTTATAATAATTGTGCCCCAAAACCGTATTTCTACAAAGCATAAAAA
>JAYVAZ010000280.1:0-3083 GCA_043750675.1 Pseudobdellovibrionaceae bacterium
TTCAATTCATAAACCTAGACCTTGGCCAAGTCATGCACTTTTACCTAAAAAACGATGACCAAAGTACGTAATGTACTTTAGTCTTTAATACTATGGAAACAGTAGTACACGAAAAATTATTTGATGAGATCTGCGATAAACTGAATGAACTTTCTCAAAAAAATGAGAATCATTCCTCTTCTGAAAAATTGGAAAAATTACATTTCCAGCTGAAAAAAACTCAAGACGAGTTAATGCAAGCCCAAGAAGACATTCAGGAAAGATTCCGCTCTTTCGATAACTTGAATGTTTTCCAAGTGGACTATAACAAAGAGTTGCAAAAAATTACCGATCAATTGGACCAGGAGAGATCTACAAATTCTAAACTTTCAACCGACCTAGCAAAATCGCTAGAGTTGAATTTGAAACTTCAATTCGAAATTGAAGAGATCCGCACCAAAGCCCAACAAATATTAAACGAAGAAAAACGACACAATCAATATTTTAGCGACAAAAACAAACAGCTCTCTCACGAACTGGAATTGGCACAGGCTTTATGTAATGACATGAAGTTAGAGCTAGTTAAAGCCAAAGATCGTTTTGCGCAAGAGACCGAAAAGCAAACTCAAAGTTTAAATCATTTTAAAGAAACTCAAAAAGAGTTGGAGTCGGCTCTATTAAATAAAGATGAAGAAATCACAAAATTAAATCAAATTCTTGCCCAGAGAGACTCTGAATTTGACGAGTTAACTCACTCTTTGTCTGCTTTCGAAAATCATTCAATTAAACAGACTGAAGCTTTAAAAAATCTTTCGCATATTGCGGAAAAGAAAATCGTCGAATTAAAAATTTCTTTTGATAAAAAATCTATTGAAGCCCAAGACTACTATAGTCACTTGCAACAAAGTTTGACCCAAATCACTATTTTGAAACAAGAAAATCATGCTTTAAAAGATTATATTTCTAAATTAACAAATCTGCATAAACAGCCAGTTACACCGTCTACGAACGCCACCATTTAATTGGGTTAGTCGCTATCAAAGCCACCGAACGAATTAGATCGTTCGGTGTACTAGCATTTTCAAATAAGAACCTTCTGGAAACTGAACCAATTGCGGATGATCTGGCGCATGACCACCCTTAAACAGGCAATGGGCATTTACGCGTGCTCGGGACATTCCCTTCCGCAAAGCTTCCTGCAATAGTTCTTCGGTCATTAATCCTGAACAGGAACACGAAACAACAAAACCTTCTTTTTTAGCCACACGGAAGGCTTGTTCATTCATTTTCATATAGGCGTGCTGCCCGTTAGGAAGGTCCTTTTTGGCTTTGATAAATGCCGGAGGGTCAGCAATCACCAAATCATAAGTCTGCGATGATAGCTGTTCTAGATCGTGAACCACATCCAGTTTTTTAGTTTCAACAACATCAGCAAATGCCGAAGTATTTTGTCGCGCAAATTTCAATGCCGAATCTGAAACATCAACTAAGGTAACCGTAATTTTAATTTCGGGGAATGCTTTTTTTAAATGGTAGGCAACCAATGTCGACCACTGACCTACGTAACAACAAAGATCTAAAATTTTAATTTCTTTTTGATTCCACGAAACCCTTTGTAAGATCTGACTGAATTTTTCAATGTTGTAAGATTGATCTAAAAAGAAGCCGGTTTTCTGTCCCTCAAGAAGATCACAAGTGAAAAGAACTTCATCTTTATCGTGTTTAAAAGTAAAGTTTTGCAAAAGTTCTTTATCAATCGAATAATCACTAATCACTTCTGGTTCTTCTACTGCCAGGCCTTCCAGTTTACGGATATTGACGTCGTTTCTTTTCACGACAATAGTTTTTTCCCAACTGATATCAGAGATATGTTTTTCATTTAGTCGCTGAACCAATTGTTTAAAGAAATTTTTTGGATCAGCAAGGATCATTTGCATCCCTGCGGTCAGAACCTGAAATGCAATCACCTGTTCGCCGTTTGTTCCCAAATATCTATCGATCACTAATCCGGGTAAAAAATCGGCTTCACCAAAACAAACGCGAAAACTATTTTTGTACCCCAAGGAATTGCGATAATCCCATGCCTGCAAAACTTTATCGGCTACAAATTCTGGGGTTGCGGCATTGGTATACAGGCCCTGAACGTCTAACGCCCTAAAAGAAATTTGGGACACAGAGCTACCATAACCATAGGCTACGGTTTTGCCAGTCGTATCCACTAATTCAATGGCTTCACCAGATTGGATTGTTTTGGGGCTGGATTCCAGCTCGCTGGTAAAAACCCACGGGTGACCACTACGAATTCTACGATCGGCGCCTTTTTTTAATTTCCAGGTTTTCATTCCTGAGTCTTATGTCCATTACTTAATTTTGAACACCAAAATCTGGGTTTTTTCGGATTTCTTGAAATTATTGTCTGAAATTACAAACAAACTTTTGTATTTACTGTCGATCAACGGTCCTAAAGTCATCCCCTCGTAGTTTTCAGTTTGGGAATGTGCCTTAAAGTCATAGATCAGCTTTTTTTCGCCAACCTTTATTTTACCCGCTTCTTTGCGATCCAGATCCACTGAATACATTAAAACATCATATTTTAAGCCGGTTTTTTCTAAACTGACCCCCCTTTCCAAGGTCAAAATCTGATTTTCAGTTAGGCAAAGGACTTCTGAAAGCCCATTTTTTATGCCATTTTCTGGATTTAATGGATACCTAAACTGTAGCGTAGGTTTGATATTCCAGGCCTCCGAAAGATTCATCAACGTCATAATACTTTCAGGATTTTTATCGGTGAAAAGCCCGGCTTCCGTTGCGGTAAGGATGTTAAAAGAATCTAACATACACATGCCTTCAATGGCCGCATTGTTTTGCAGTCCTTTCGTTTGTTTCCCCGTTTTTTCTGGGTAAAATTCGGGTGGCAAATTGTAAGTCCGCATAAATTCCCCACTGGTTTTAACTTCGACTAATTCTGGCATCAATCGTGGAATTTGATTCAAATCACCTTCGCTAGAAAATAGGAAATTGCCCCAAGGCAAAAAAACCATTGCCTCTAAATCCAGAACTTTGCTGTCGTGACCTTTCTTTTTTAGATCAGAAATTTTAATTTC
>JAYVAZ010000281.1:0-3310 GCA_043750675.1 Pseudobdellovibrionaceae bacterium
GCCACTTATTTTTCGGCAAGTACAATTTGATTTTTTTGTTAAAGGGCGCAAACAATACTTAAATCTCGATAATTAATTAGCGCTGGCCTAGGTTTTTTGATAGACAAGGCCCTATGAGTTTCGATTTATTTAGCCAAACACCGTTGAAAGACCTTCCAGGAACACCGCTTGCCGAAGTCTTGCGTCCGGAGAATATTGATCAAGTCATCGGACAGGAAAAGGCGGTACAACAAATCCGTCGGTTTTTAAATACTCAAACTTTGCCCAGTTTAATTTTTTGGGGCCCACCGGGAACCGGGAAAACTTCGTTAGCTTTAACTTTAAGTAAAGAGCTCAATTATCATTTTGTTTCGGTAAATGCGGTGGATACGGGAGTGAAAACTCTGAAGGAAATTGGTGAAAAAGCCAGGACCTTGCGGGTGGAACAACTAGAAAAAACTTTGTTGTTCGTTGACGAAATTCATCGTTTTAATAAATCTCAACAGGATGTTTTGTTGCCGTTTTTAGAAAAGGGCGACCTAACAATGATCGGTGCGACCACTGAAAATCCTAGTTACGAAATCAATAAAGCTTTGCTAAGCCGAACTCGAATTGTGGTCTTCGAATCATTAAGTGAAGCGGCCTTACAGACCATTTTCAAATCGTCTTTTTTATTCTTATTGCAACAAGGGCATGAAAATTCGAAAGCCATTCTTTCGGCAAATGAAACCCAAGTCTGTGCCTTATTGAAACTGAAACTAGAGTCTGATTTTTCCAGCGCACTATTAACTCCGGAAGCCATGCAGTTCGTGGTGAAAAAATCCAGTGGCGATGCCCGTCGATTAGTGCAACTGGCGCAAGATCTTTTTGAGACAATTATTGCAGATTTTAAAGCCAAACCTGAATCCAGCGTCGTTGATTATATCGAAAATTACTTTCCCATTAATTTCAAAAACCTAAGTTTTGTAAATGAACACTTTCCACTGGGGTACGACAAAACTTCTGATCTGCACTACGATACGATTTCGGCTTTTATTAAGTCTTTGCGGGGCAGCGATGTCGATTCGGCTCTTTATTATTTGGCGCGTATGATCCATTCCGGAGAAGATCCTAGCTTTATTGCACGCCGAATGATTATTTTTGCGTCAGAAGACATTGGGAACGCAGATCCTCGTGCGATTTCTTTGGCTGTGTCAGTTGGTCAGGCCGTCGAAATGATTGGTTTACCCGAAGCCGGAATTAACTTAGCGCACGCGGTCTCTTATTTGGCCAGCGCACCTAAGTCTAATCGCTCGTATATGGCCTATAACAAGGCCATGGACTACATAAAATCTAATGCCCAGGCCAATGTACCCTTGCATTTACGATCGTCTAAAACGATTGAGATGAAGAATTTAGGGTATGGTAAAAACTATCAGTATCCGCACGACTTTGAACGATCGTGGGTCGATCAAAATTATTGGCCCGAGTCTGTAGGGCCACAGGTTTTCTACGAGCCTTCAGACAATGGTTTCGAAAAAAACATAAAGCAATATCACTCTTGGTTACGAAAAAAGAATTGATTAAATCGCCAAACTGATCCAAATTCATTGCTATGATTATAACTCGATGGCAGGCTCCCGTTAGCCCTACTGCAGCCCAAATTAAAATGATGCTAGAAACCGAAGGCCTCGAGGCCTTTTCTGAGGTTTACAATCCTACCGAAAAAATTTCAGAACATCGGCATCCTTACACTGAAGTTCGTTATGTTGTTTCTGGCGAGTTAATGTTCAATATCGCTGGAAACCAATTTCTCCTTCGCGCTGGCGACAGAGTCGAAGTTCCTGCAAACACCAAGCACTCTCATTTTGCCGGCAATAATGATACTTGCACTTGTGTTTGTGCACAAAAACTGTTCTAGGGTTTCGTATCATTTTTGAACGTCTTTCCCTCGTAATATCTCTAATTGAAACAAACCTTCCAGATGCAAGACCTGATTTTCCTAAATAAGGTAATCTAGTGTTAAGCGATTTGCTTTAGTCGTCGATAGTTTTGTTGATAGCTTACTTGGAGGGGATTCTTGAGTAGTTCTTCTGAAGCACAAAAACCAACAGCACTTCTAACAGAAGTTTTAAACTTTGTAGAGAAATCTACAGGTTTAGAATCAGATGTTAAGGAAACAGGATTCGTTTCCATCAAGCAAGCCATCGACGGTAAACTTTTTAAATTTGATTTTAATGATCTCAACGAAGTTCTACAAAGAGTAGATTCCGAGGGAAAATCATTTATCCAAGTTAACTTTAGCAGTGGTAAAAAAGTTCTTTTTACCGATACACTTGTCGGCTTTAAACCAAAAGAAATGGTTGGCTTGGACATGGGTAAAATTCCTAGAGTAGTCACCACTCCCGATCTTATCAGCGTGCTAGAGGCTATCGAAGAAAGCCTAAACGCCGACAATATTTCAGAAGGTGAAGTCGAAATTCTTAAAAAAGTATACCATTCCATCCTTTCAGGCGGAGAAGTGGTCGGATTCGATCTTAGTTTTGAAAGAAAATGGTGGTCTCGCCTTTTGACAACGAGTTTGCGGGCGTCCGCGTAAACAGCGTTCTTGCTTAATAAAATCGCAAAATATATAAAAAAGACAAATAATTTGCTAAAAAGCTAAGCGCATTATGTCTATTGTTAAAGCAATCCAATATTTCTAATAAATATATATTGACCTGAAATCAAATCTAAGTGACAACCAGTCCACTTTTGGGGGTATAGCTCAGCTGGGAGAGCGCCTGATTTGCATTCAGGAGGCCGCAGGTTCGATCCCTGTTACCTCCACCAAAAAGGTTTTTTTAAAAATAAATAAATTTTTAAAAAAAGTATTGACGGGTTAGTGAGAACGTTTTAGAACTCACCTTCTCGAATATGAGATCGCTCTTTGAAAACTGAATAGCTAGATATATAATGTTTTTTGGGTTCTCTGTAACTTTAAGTTACTAGAATTTCTTTGAATTTTTTTTTTACAACCCATTCAATGGTTTTAGTTCAATTTTTATTTAATTAGCTAAGCGTTGTTTGGAATCAGAATTTAAACTGGAGAGTTTGATTCTGGCTCAGAACAAACGCTGGCGGCGTGCCTAATACATGCAAGTCGAACGAGGAAAGTAGCAATATGAGTACTAGTGGCGCACGGGTGAGTAACGCGTGGGTAATCTGCCTCGAAGCGTGGGATAACCAGTCGAAAGATTGGCTAATACCGCATAAGACCACAGGATCTGCGGATCTAGGGGTCAAAGGTTTTTCGCTTTGAGATGAGCCCGCGTAAGATTAGCTAGTTGGTGAGGTAATGGCTCACCAAGGC
>JAYVAZ010000282.1:0-2580 GCA_043750675.1 Pseudobdellovibrionaceae bacterium
GGATTTAAACCTAGCACAGCAATAGGCCTTCTATCCCCCAGCTTTACGTTTAAGGCAGAAATTAATTTGATTAGCTGGGAAACCTTAGTCGCGGAAAAAGACTTGGTAATGGCCTTAATAGGTATGTGCCCAGTAGATAAAGCAACATTAAATTTTGAACCACGAAAATACATAAATGCAGATTTTGCCTGACTGACGTCTTTTAATATTTCGGTGTGCCCAATAGCTTTGATCCCCGATTTTTTGATAAGCCCTTTGGAAAGGGGTCCCGTCAGCAGATAATTCATTTTCGGATTTGCATGACAGATCTGTGCGACGGACTTAACCCAAACAGCCGGGTTCGAATTCAAGCACAGATCTATAAAGGGCTCCGAAGACATTTCGGCCTCTTCAAAAGAAGTCACTAAAGCGGCTTTTGCTTTCTGCCGGTAAAGGTTCAGCCATTTCTTTTCCGAAGTAGGGTGGCGAATCAGAATTACTTTCGCCGCGATAGCTTTCTTCCTTAGGATACATTTAACAGCAACTTCGCAACCGATCCCATTGGGATCGCCGGTAGTAATAAACAAAGTTTTTAAACGGTTCATTTATTGATTCTTACGAAAGACTCTTCTTTTTTTGATTCCAACCAAACTCTAAAGTTTTTCTGGAAAGACTTTTCAAATAGTTCTGTGCGAATTTTTTCTTTTTCTTTTTCAAACTGAGGATCGGTCGTTACTTTTTTAGAATTCAGTTTTAAAATATGAAATCCATTTTTAGTTTTAACGATATTTGCTGTTGTTGCACCGACTTCCAAATTACGAAGAGCCTGTTCAAAACCTTCTGATAATTCATCAGCGGAAAACGATCCTAAAGAACCACCTGACGAAAAATTAGGATCTTCGCTGAACTGTTCGGCAACGCTGTCAAAGGATTGGCCTTCTTGAATTTTTTTAAGGGCCGATTGGGCGCGTACTAAAGCCGCCTCTGCTCCACCTTTTTTTGGATTGAAGTAAATGTGCGAGATCGTATATTCAAACGAGCCTGTGTTGCCTTCAGGCTTTGTACGAACGTATTGGGCCAAGACGTCTTCATCAGATACACGAATGCGCGAAGAAACTTCTTGTTCGATCAAAGATTGGCGTTCAATTCTTTTTTTGATGAAATCCTGATAGTCGGAAGCCGAAACGCCCTGGGCCTTGATTGCGGTCATTAACTCGGCACGGCCGACACCATTTCGTTTGGCAACTTCTCGAATTTCTTGTTCTACACGTTCTACCGTAACCGAAAGATTTAAACGCTTAATTTCTGATTCGATTAACTTTTCGTTGATCAAGTAATTCAATTGTTCGTCGCGATTGTTTTTTAAAGAATCTGAAGTTTTTCCAAATAGAAGTAATTCATCAATCATTCCATTTTGAGTAATTTTTTGCGAGAAGGCTTTAATGTCCGACTCGGAAACCACTTCGGTGTTCACAACAGCCACAATCTTATCCACAAGTTCAAATGCGGCAAAGGCATGATTATTAAAAAGAACCGCTAGTAACAATATAAAAAAAACTTTAACTAATGAACTCATTTATGACCCTTCGTTTCGACTTCCAGTGAAGCAATCAGATCTTTATCTTTTAACACTCGGCTAGCGCGAATTTGTTTGTCTAACCAACCCGAAAATTCGGCCTGTTCCTTTTGTGCCATCAATGCTTGTTCTATCTGTGTTTTGACTTCTTCAAAAGAGGAAAATCCAGCCGGCGCCTTGCGTTCAACTTTAAACAAATGAAAGCCATAAGAGCTTTCTAAGACTTGACTCACCTGACCAATTTTAAGATCGAATGCTTTGTCAAAAATATCCACCGACCCCTTTTCTACCCAACCGACCAGTCCACCCTGTTTTCCTTCGGGAGATACGCTTAGTTTCTTTGCCACGTCGGCAAAGTCCCTCTTTTTCAGTTCATCTCGAATAGACTCGGCCTTACTGATTTCATCTACGATGATTTGTCTTAGGTAAATACGCTCGTTGTATTTATATTTCTTTTTGTTTTCTTCATAATATTTTTTTAATTCTTCCAATGTAGGCGCGGCCAACTTTTCGTTAATTTTTTTAAACACAAGTCGTTCGGTTAAAGTCGAACGCAAGTTTTCTTTCCATTCCGAAAAGGAAATATCTTCCTGGGCCAATACTCGCCGAAAAGAAAGATCGTCTGGATATGACGAACGCGCTTTTGTAATTTCGGCCTCTAATTGTTCGTCAGTAACCGCAATACTTTGTGCCCCTGCATAGTCGGCAATAAGACTTTGCAAAATAAATTTCCTTACGATGTCTTCTTTGGCGCGCTTCAGGTTATTGGGGTCCTTGACTGTTAGAGCATCGAAAATTTTAAGCTGGCGTAAAAGCAAATCTGAAAAAGTCTTTAAATCCAATTTTCGTTCATTCACCTGCACAACGACTTGATTCTGCAGTTTGCTTTTATTCCAATCGCAACTGGGAAAAACTAAAACCGTAAAAATAAAAAACCCCGCGATAACGGGGTTTTTAAACAGATGATTATAGCGTCGCATACTACTCTAACAATTTTGAATTAATTTTAATTGAACTGGTTTTCT
>JAYVAZ010000283.1:0-10465 GCA_043750675.1 Pseudobdellovibrionaceae bacterium
GATGAAATCGCTTCGCGGAAAAGGTATCGCAACACAGCTAATGAAAACCTTAAATCAACTGGCCGTTGACCAAAAGGCGGAAAAACTTCATCTAGGGGCCACCGAAGATGGCAAAGGAATATATGAATCTGTAGGTTTCAAAACCGGCAAACATCCTTATTTGGAAATTGTTTTCCCTGCGGTTAAAGCCGAATGATTTTATCTACTGAGCCAAAGCCATTAAATAGTATCTTTTTAAAAAATCGAATTATCGAGTTGGGACTAAAGCAATGGTGGTTGGCTGAACAAATTGGCGTAGACCGGAAAACGGTCCATCGTTGGTTACAAGGCCAAGTCAAATCTATCCAGACCGAAAATCTGCTTGCGCTGTCGAAAATTTTAAGTTGTACAGCCGAGGAACTGATTTTATCTGATAAAAATTCCCACACCGCCGATTTGGAAGATCAGAAAACAGCTGCAGAAATGATTGCGGCCAGCTCACTAATTGAAAAATTAGGCCCGGTGGGGGAATGGAATGTAATAGAAAGTCTTTTGAAGACAACTTTGGTTCCGGACCTACCGCTGCATGTTTTAGGGGATCTATATAATCAATTGACGATTGCTTCTTGGCGGCAAAGTAAAATTGCACAGGCCGATGTTTATAATAAAAAAACCAAAGAAATTGCTTTGAAGTTAAATGACAAAACTTTACTGGCCAAGGCACTCCTAAGTGAAGCGAATATTTTTTCTTGGCGTGGAGATTGTCGAAAATCCATCGAATGTTCGGATTCCATTTTTAAGTTAGAAAGATTTATTGGTCCCAGGTTGATGGGGTCAACGCATTCTAATTTGGGGGGACTTCTTTATGAAATGGGCGAGACCGAAATTGGTTTAGCGCATATTGAAAAATCCATCTTTTATTTTCTAATAGATGGCACCGCGATGAACTTAAGTATATCGCATTGTCATCTGGCGATAATAGGTCTTACCAAACGTGATTTAAAAATGGCAGAATTACATGCGCTAAAAAGTCAGGAATTGGCAGCCGCCACTGATTTTCGTCGGGGTATTTACGTAGCTTATTTGATCTTGGCTAATATCCAGGCGGTTAAAGGATTAATTTCTGATTCGGTAATGAATCTTTACAAGGGTATGGAAGGTTTCAAAAGTCTAAAAGTCGAAGAGGGTTTAAATTATGAATTTGCCGGTCGCATATGTCGTCTGAATGGTAAACCGGAGGAGTCTTTAAGTTATTTGAAAAGGGGTGTCGAAATTTCGAATGAGTTTCCTCTTTACCAAGCTGCCGTTTATTTAGAACTAGCGCTGACCGAACAAAAATTACAATTGGATAATAGAAATTCAATTCAACAGTCGTTGCGCCTATTTATTCAATGTCAGGCGCATAAAAAAGTGGACCTGATTAAAAGCATGTCCCTTGATGTCCCCTAGGACTACTGGCAGACTCAAACAACTAACGGTACAAGTAGGGTATTCAAATTATACTGAAAGCCAAGGAGCTGCTATGATGACGTTTAGTGAATACATTAACAAAGCCTGGAACGACCACGCAACTGATGCACAAGGAGTCTTTAGGACCCTGGAGCAAGGAGTTGCCTTAATTACGACGGAGGATGATATTCCCGTTATAGCCCGATTAATAAATCATATTTGTGGCGATCATTTAGGACTGTGGGACCAAGGCGTGCACCTGTTGGAATCGTTAACCTCGCAGGCAACTTTTGTAAAAGGCACCGAGTCTGAATTTGCAATCCAGCGTTTGATTGCGACTTTAAGACTTTCGGCAAATGCGGAGACTTCGTTAAAATCATTTTCGTCATCTGACCAAATTCGGATCTATGCCTTATCTTCGGGACAGCTGACTGAAAGAGGTGAAGCCGCACGATCTAAAGACTATTTTATTCGATCATTAGAGTTGGCTATGATGGGACTACCCAAAGAAGACCCGGCCAACCGCGCGTTGGCGATAACGGGGTATAATCTGGCCTGCACTTTAGAAGAAAAAGCCCAACGTTCGGAAGCCGAAAATGAACTGATGATTTTGGCGGCAAAAAATTCGTTAAAGTATTGGGAATTGATTGGTGGGCCAGAAGAAGCTGCTGTCGGAGAATACCGATTATCGCAATCGTATTTAAAAGCAGATCAACTAGAAGATGCCTACGAACATGCTCAACAAAGTATCGAAGCCTGCATAAAACATAACCTGACACCGATAAATCATTTTTATGGCTATGAAACTTTGGCCATGGCAGAAGTTCGAAGAAATAATAAGGCCGGAGCGCAAAAAGCTTTTGGAAAAATGGAAGAAAGTTATGCATTACTTACCGTGCAAGAGAAGACAAAGGCTCTCCCTACTTTGAATAAGATACGCACTTCAATCGCATCAATTTGAGAATATTTTTATAGGCGCCCTTGTATAAATCATATTCAGTCAAAAACTAAGTAATCAAAATTTCGTCTTAAAATGAACCTAGTCTCCCCTGAACGGCACTCTTCTTGAACTTCTAATTTGAAGTTGATGAATTGATAACTGGGGGAAACAGTGAATAAGTTGAAGTTGGGTTGGATCATATTGGGATTATTACAGTTGGGTTGCACCAAGGTAAATTTTCAAGATGATTTAAGTTCACAAAATAAATTATTTTCGATTCAAGATACTTTAATCAATACAAAACACAATACGCCAATCAACTTCAAGATTAAAATTGAAGGCGGTGAAAGTGTACAGTCGATTTCTTTTGCAGCGGATAGCCCGGCGAATAACATCGAAACTCTCAACGGTAATTTGGAATTGTTGGATCTTAAAAAGCGACAGTTCCGCTACAGTCCCAAGTTCGGATTTCGTGGTAAAGAAGACTTCGTTGTATTTGCAAAGAACAGTTTGAATAAAGTCATACAAGGTATAGTAACCGTTGTTGTCGGAAATCCGATTTATCAAATCCAACCGTCTATTGCTGCACGCGCACCCGCCTGCATTGCCTGTCATTTGAAAACTTCCTCTAATTTAATTACTGACTTCGGTCTATTCGGGGCTGGTGATTATAAAGATTTTACCTTTGGCGGAGGTCAACATGACAGTGGGAGCCCCTACGGAGATCATGCTAATGCTCTAAATACTATTTTATTCATGAATGCAGAGGCCAAAGCAATGGTTCCTAAGGCCCGGTTACCTGCGGCGATTGCGGCAAGCTCAGGCCTAGATACTTTTGCGCAGTATTTTAAGTTTCGATTGGAAGAGGTGACTAGTGATCCGGAGAAGATTGCAAATCCCTATACTGCTCAAACCGTAGTTGAAGAAAAAGATCAGATTTATATTGGCGCCCCTACGTTGGAACAATTAAGAACTCGGTTCTCTATCGATGCGGGCGACCAGAAATTTTTCAAAGATAACCAAGGCAGTCCCGCAATTAAGGGGATTGCTAAAAATGGCACCTTATTTCAAAATTCCGAAACTGTCGTTTGTGATGGCGACCTTGCCTTGGACGGCAATCTTTTATTGCGCAATTTAAAGATCGATTCTGCTGATGGTTGTAGAATTTACGTAACTGGATCGGTTTATATTTACGGGGCGATTGAATATTTGAACAAAACTAAAGATTCCAATTTACAGATAACCAGTGCACGCGGAATATTTCTAGGTTTAGGCGATCTGATGGCTGACAATGGTGAACCTTGCGAAACTTCAGGTTGGTACCGCGACAATTGGAGTAGCGATGGTGCGGGTAACGAAAATTTTATGGAGAAATATAGTTCTACATTTAAGCATAGGGTGAAAACTCTTTGGACCTTGCCTAATACTCCCTTGCGTTTGGGAAAGACCATCAGTGAATTAGGTGACGAGTATCTGGCCGAACTTGCTGTTGTCGAAGCAAAAGTAGGAAAATTAAAAGATGTGACTTGTTCTGCAGAAGGAAGAGATATTTCTTTCGAACGTCTTTTGTTGAATGCACCACAAATTCAAAGTCGCTATTCGGGCGCATTTAAAGGTTCTATTATTGGTGAATATGTACTAATGAGCTTAAGTAAATTCAATTTTACTTTTGATCCGGTATTTAGTTCGAATTCCATTTTGCCAATGATCGAAGCCGATCTATACCTTAAGGTCAAATAATACAGTTGTTTGTAGTTTGACTGATAGTTTCTCTCCCGCGCCAATTGCGCGGGGAAAAACTATTAATAGGCTTAAGCCAGGCTGTGCGCCAGTAGCATTTCGCGGTACTTAGGCAGTGGCCACAACTCGTCAGAGACTAGCAATTCGGCAGTATCCACCGCATCACGTAGTTTGAACGAAGCCGGCTGCAACGTTTCAACGATATCCCACATACGTTTGTGTTCATCGCTTCCTTTTCTTGATTTTTCAACGGCATGTTTAAATGTATTATAATATTTGAGCACTTCGGTAAAAATATCTTCAAACTCAGAGACACGGTCTTTATGAAGTTTTTTAAGTGGAGCAGATGACATAGCATCATGTGAATCACCTAAAATGCTCATTTGTTTTTCCAAGGTAGGAATAATATAGGTACTAGTCAGTTCAAGAAGTGCCGTGTGCTCGATGTCCAAAGTTTTCACATAACGTTCAATGGCGATGTGATATCTAGAATCCAACTCTTCACGCGATAAAACTTTGCTATCAATTAAAAATTGAGTCAATTTTTTGTCTTTTAAAATTTCCAAAGCATCTGGAGTCGTATTTAAAATAGGTAATCCACGTTTTTTAGCTTCGGTTTTCCATTCGTCAGAATAACCATTTCCGGCGAAACGAATGGTTTTAGTTTCTTTAACCACTTGGCGCACCAATTCCATGATCGCTTCGTCACGTTTTTTCTTTTTCAAAATATCGCGTAGGTTCGCACTACACTCTTTGAACGCAGTTGCAACCGCCGCATTTAGGAAAGACATCGGAACAGCAACGTTCTGTGAAGAACCTACCGCGCGGAATTCAAATTTGTTTCCAGTAAATGCAAATGGACTGGTGCGATTTCTATCTGTGTAATCTTTAGAAATATTTGGAATTTGGCTAACTCCCAAATCTATAATTTGTTCTTCCGTACCTTTCAGAGCTTTTCCTGATTCAATAGTGTCTAGAATATTTTCTAAAAGACTTCCCAAGAAAACAGAAATAATAGCTGGCGGTGCTTCATTCGCTCCCAAGCGATGATCATTTCCCGGGCTAGCAATAGAGGCGCGGATTACAGCCGAATGGTTATGTACCGCTTTTAACACTACCGCTAAACAAGCAAGAAATCTTAGGTTTTGATGAGGCGTGTGTCCCGGTTCTAAAAGATTTTCACCTTTATCATTCGCCATAGACCAGTTGTTATGTTTGCCAGAACCATTCACACCGGCAAATGGTTTTTCATGTAACAAACAAACCATTCCGTGTTTAATGGCCACTCTTTTTAAAACTTCCATGGTGATTAAATTATGATCGGAAGCAATATTCATATCTTCAAAAATGGGAGCTAATTCAAATTGTGATGGTGCGACTTCATTGTGGCGAGTTTTAATTGGAATTCCCAATTTGTATAATTCAAATTCGCTATCTTGCATATAGGCTTTGATGCGCGATGGGATGGCTCCGAAGTAATGGTCTTCCAATTGCTGACCACGCGCCGAAGAAGCCCCTAATAAAGTTCGTCCTGTCATAATTAAATCCGGACGTAAAGCTGCAAAGTTTTTATCAACCAAGAAGTACTCTTGTTCAGCACCTAAGGTCGTTTGAATTTTTTTAACGTCGACATCGCCTACTAATTTTAGAAATTCTACGGCTTCAGTAGACAAAGAATCGATGGAACGTAAAAGAGGTGTTTTGTTATCTAAGGCTTGGCCGTGGTAGCCAAAGAATACCGTCGGAATACATAAAGTTTTCCCGTTTTCTTCTTCGATAATAAACAAAGGTGAAGAAGGATCCCAAGCAGTATAACCTCGCGCTTCAAAAGTGGAACGCATTCCACCGGAAGGAAATGAAGAAGCATCGGGTTCACCTTGGATCAATTGGGAACCAGTGAATCTTTCGATTACACGCAGTTCTGAATGATGCGCATGTTGTATGGAAATAAAAGCATCATGTTTTTCTGCCGTTAATCCTGTCATTGGTTGGAACCAGTGACAAAAGTGGGTCACACCTTTGGATACTGACCATTCTTTTACTGCCGACGCGATGGACTCGCCAGTTTCTTTCGGAAGTTTTTTTCCATGATCCAAAGTTTTCAATAAGTTACTATAAGCATCCTTTGGTAATTTTTCGCGCATCTGTGCAAGACCAAAGGTCAAACAGCCAAAATATTCTGAAATAGGCGCGTCTTTGCCAAAGGCATCTTTGATTTTTTCAATTTTTCTCACGGGTGCCTCGATTGCGGCTTTGAAGGCCTGTTGCCTTTTTGCAGAAAAGGTAGACGAAGTTGTATCTGAATGCATAAGTTCTCCTGGTTTGTCTCTAGGAACTGACTCAGGTTAAATAGTCGCTCGCAGAAACGGGTTTGCAGATGTCTCTAACAACTAAAAGCTATTAGAAACGATCTGCGTAGATGGTATTGAAACCAGGGATTGTTGTCTAGGTCTTTTGCATCCAAAATAACATTTCTTGATCTCGTGGATCTTGACTGTGGTCTAAAAAACGCCGAACCGCTTCCTGATCCTCGTTCAAACGGTTCTGATTTAGCTTGAATTTGCTATCAACGCTTTCAATTTGAATTTCCAGTCCACTAATTGCCTGCAACATAGGAATTTTTTGCTGGTCACTAAGGTTAAA
This sequence comes from Pseudobdellovibrionaceae bacterium, assembly GCA_043750675.1. Lineage (GTDB taxonomy): Bacteria > Bdellovibrionota > Bdellovibrionia > Bdellovibrionales > Bdellovibrionaceae > JAYSSX01. Next base: position 6,752 of record JAYVAZ010000283.1, read on the forward strand.
AGGCCAAGTGGTTCCATTCCGAGCTTCAAAAAACTCTACCGATTCTTTGAGTATTTGATCTAAAACTGCGCTGGTCTCCTTTACGACGGCCGTGCCTTTGATTTCGACAAAGCTGTAATTCCAAGTGGGCACGTTTCCATCATTTTTGTAGATCTGCGGAGAAATGTAGCGTTGAGGACCAAAGAAACCTAAGGTGATTTTTCCACCGTTAGCTTTCAGAACTGAAACCAGAGGATTTCGGCGTGCCAGATGCGTCACTAGTTTGTGTTCGGATTGCATTAATACCGGGAGCAAACCGGTTTCCATTTGTTTTTCCGAACCAGATTCGTGCGACGCATATACAAAAGCCAATGGATAATTTTTGATAAATTCGGCAATCACAGCCTTACTGCTTTTTTGAAAATCGGTTTTGTTATACATATTTTTCCAGATATTGATGCAGGGTTGTTTTTACGTCAGACCATTCAGAATCGATGATGGAATACACTCGGTAGCTGTGTTTTCGGCCGTCGGGTAGGCGACAAGAATTTCTTAATTCGCCTTCAAATTTGGCTCCTATTCGCAGAATGGCTCGTTGCGAATTAAAATTCAGGGAATCAGCCCTTAATTCTACCCGTTGGACCTTCAAAAATTCAAAGCAGTACTGGAGAAGTAACAATTTATTTTCGGTGTTGACTGAAGTTTTCTGAACTTTTTCGCCTAACCAAGTTCCACCAATTTCTATCCCCAGGTGAAGGCGATCAAAGTTCATCAGGCGAGTCATCCCGACGGCCTGACCGGAGTCTTTTTTAACAATGGCAAAATAATTGGCGGTCTGTGAATCTCGTGCCTTCTGCGAATTTAAAATGCCGCGGACAAGATCGTCTTTCGTTTTTGTTCCCCATATCAGGCTGTGCCAAGCGTTCTTATAAAGAACATATTCAGTGAGTGAATCCAAGTGGTGTAAAACCAGGGGCTCGAGGCGAACGCCACCGCCTTCCAAAGTAATCGCCTGCGACCACGGGTCTATAAGATGTTGAGTTTCGGAACTTAAAGAAGCAGTAGTTTTTTTTAATTCTATTGTATTAATCATTGAATAACTATATCTCAGTTATGGTATATATAAAACGACCATAAACAAAATATACGATAGACCAGATGCGGGTTGAAGTTAGGAACGTAATGAAAAATAAAAAATATCTAAAGGTTTACGAATATTATCTCGAAAAAATTCAAGATCATTCCTTGCGATCGGGGGATACTATTCCGTCAACCCGTGAACTATCAAAAAGATTTCAATGTCATCGTTTTACCATTATGAATGCATTGCAAATGTTGAAAGCGGAAGGCTGGTTAGTTTCTGACCAACGAAAGTCCTATAAGGTTTCGGAAAAAATCCCTATCTTCGCTTCGGTTGGAGAGGCTAAAAAGGACGCCAAAGAGTTGAAAATAAATTCAAAGCCACTTGGTGAAAGTTTTGAGTTGGAACGTGCGAAGTTCAAAATTGCCTTCTGGGGTGGTCAACCAGACATCGCGTTGTTTCCGAAAGACGAACTTCGAAAAACTTTGGGTTACGCGTTTAAGAAGGCAAAAGACGAAGATTTAAGCTATGGCAATGTGACCGGACTGGATATTTTTAAAAAACAAGTGGCTGAATATTTACGTCGCGCTAGGAATATCACTGGTAAAGAAATGATCGTAACTAATGGGTCCCAAGAAGCTATATATGTTATTGCGAAAATTTTTTTGCAGCCGGGTGATAGGGTGATCGTCGAACGAAAAGGCTATCCCGCGGCGTGGCGGATTTTTGAATCTCTAGGGGTGGCGATTATTCCTGTTGATGTTGATCAAGAGGGATTAAAAACAGAAGGTTTGGAAAGTTTAATCAAAAAACATAGTATTAAAATGATTTATCTCACTCCGTTGCATCAGTATCCCACTACAGTGACCCTGTCCCCCAAAAGAAGGTCGGAAGTTATCAAGCAGGCCGAAAAATGGGGCATTCCTATTCTAGAAGACGATTACGATCACGAATTCCATTATACTAGTCCACCGCCGGTACCGATGGTGACACAGTCGAACCATGTTATTTACGTAAACAGTTTTTCCAAAATATTTGTACCGGGGGCGCGACTGGGAGTGATTTTGTGTGCGCCGAATTTATTAAAACCTTTAGCGCAACAAAAATACATCGTCAGTCATCAAACCGATTCGTTCACGCAGATTACTTTATCACAGTGGATGAAGGAAGGTGGTTTTGAACGCCACTTAAGGCGAATGAGTCGCATCTATTATAAGCGTTACTTATTGATGATCGACCTCCTAGAAAAAATTAAATCGAAACATGAAGTCGAATTTGAAAAACCAAATGGTGGCATGTCGATTTGGGTTAATTTTTTTCAAGATTCGCAAAAAATTTCCGAACGTTGCCAAAAACAGGGAGTGTTTTTTCAATTCGAAAAATCCATGGATTATTTAGAGAGCGCGGGTACACACCTTCGGATCGGATTTGCCGGGGTTAATGAATCACAAATGGAAAAAGGATTCGCGGTGCTGAAAGACTGTCTGTTGTGAACGGCGTGATCTAATTGCACAGAATCCGAGGATTGCGGTACTGGGCAAATTCGGGATCGCAAATTTTATATTCATTTTCTAACCAATTCAAACTTCGAATTTTTGCGAAAAACTGATTCATAGCCGGCTTGAAATACGGCACGTGCCAATATTTGAAAGACAATTCGGCCTTGGCTTCGGCATCGCTGGAATTCATGAAGTATTTTTTATATATGGCCGAAACCAATCCCGTTCGATCCGAACCGTTGCGACAATGGATCAATATTGGGAAGGGTCCTTCCTTTAAAACTGTCAGGATGTGGTGAATTTGATCTTCGGTCGGATAGTATTCGTCCTTCATACCTAAATATTCAAAATGTACACCCAGATCAGCTAAAACTTTTTCTTCTTCATGATACCAGATGGTTTGCGCCGGCGGACCACGTAGGCTTAAAACCGTTTTAATATGGTATTTGTCGACGACGTCTTTAAATTCACGCTCGTTCAATTGTGCCGAGCGGTAAAAACGACCCTTATCGACTTCATAAAAGTTTTCACTAATACGAAACGTAGATGCTTTATACATAAAAGCCAGCAGTAAGATAAGTATCCATCCGCCTTTTTTTAGAAACAATAAAAGGAATTTCTTAGTTTGCTGCATTGGTACTTTCATTATGTATTTGGAGTTGGAAAAACTCTATCTAAAAAATGAAAAATAGAATATTTATAAGTCAATTGTTGCGAAAATGAGGAAATATGAAGCATTGGGTGTTTGACCTTGATGGGACCTTGATTGACTCTTCTTCTTACTTCGAAAAGTCTATTTTTATTATCCTGACCGAGTTTGGCTTGGCTCCTGAACAAAAAGATTTGGATTTAGCCTACCAGTTTTTTGATCCCACAGAATACTTTCGACAATATTTTGCCGATGACGAAGTCAAAATACAAAAGGCACTCTCCCGACTGTTAGAACTCAGTAAATCCCATATCGAATTAATTCAGGCTTTCGAAGGAATTGAAGAAGTTCTCATTTATTTGCGTTCGAAAAATGTCAAAGTCAGTGTGTGGACGGGCAGGGAAATTGAAACGACCAAGGGTTTATTGCACAGCACGGGGTTGTCAAAGTATGTCGATTTATGTGTGACCAGATCTTGCGTGGCCAGAACTAAACCGAATCCTGAC
>JAYVAZ010000284.1:0-7189 GCA_043750675.1 Pseudobdellovibrionaceae bacterium
TGATCGACAATGACAGTTTGACCATATCCATTCACTAATCCAGCAAATGCAATTTTCCCATCAAAGATACTTTTTACGTTTTCACTTGTTGCAGCCTTGAAAACGACACCTTTGCGGCTGAATGCCACTTGGTTATTTTCATACTTTACCAGTCCAAATGGAGCGATTACAGCGCCTTTTACTGGTCTTGGCAAAAGGCCTTTCTGCTCGAAAAAGGAAGGGCGGAATAACAAATCTAGAATTCCCGAGTCTTCTCCAAGATTCATCTGTAAAGATCTTTCGCGCAGAACGTGAATTTTATTAATAGCATATTTTTTAGATTTTCGAATTCCATCCAGAATTCTGTTTTTAGATGCATTCTCTAAACTTAATTTCTGTTCGTTTGATTTAATGCTATCTTCGATCTTTTTAATTTGGGCCAATCGTTTAATGAAACGATTTTTCTTTTCATTATATTCTTTCATGTTCAATTTATAATCTTGGATCAATTCCAAATCACGTTTGGCCACCAAACCCATAATTTTTAGATTTTGTTCCAATTCTTGTGAATTTCCTGCCGACAATAAAATTCGCGCCAGTCCCTGTCCGCCTAATTTATAGATGGCTACCAGTCGTTCGCGTAACAAAGTTTTTTGCTGTTTAATTTTCAGATCAATATCTTGGATCTTTTTTGCCAATGATTTGGTGTTTGATTCAACTACTAATTTTTCTTGAATTAAATCGGACTTTTCGTTCACAATTTTTTTCATTTTACGATTGATATCAAACAACGAAGAAAGAATTTTCCGCTGCTTTTCTTCTTCTTCCATTAAAGACTTTTTTGTATTTTCAAAATCAGAATTGATTTTCTCGGCGTCCTGAGCTGCTCCATGTACACCGGTACTGTCCGCAGTGACCACGCCGCCAACTTCGGCAAAGCACGGTACCGTGGCAGCAAAAAGTAGTAAAAAGGCAATATTAGAAATCCGCATTAAACTCCAAATTTTTCTTTTGACTTGCTAACCAGCCGGAATTTAATTTGCGAACACATAAAAAAGCACTAGTTAAACCAATAAACAACGCGATAAATATGATCGTGCTAATTTCGGCCGTATTTAAAAACTGGATATGTTGTGATAATTGTAAGAACGAAATCTGATTTTGCAGTAGATTTTTTAGGCTATTAAAAACTGCAAAAGATACTAACAATGCGGCCGTTACTGAAAAAAGACTGGTGACAATCCCCTCCCAAATATAGGGCATTCGAATAAATTTCGATGTGGCTCCGATCAATTCTAAGACCTCTATTTCGTGGCGCCTTTGGCTGATTGAAGTTTGCACAACATTCATAATAATAAAAAACGCGGACAACAGAATGATCGCCATTAGACTGTACCCCAGAATATGCGCGGCTGAAATGACGTGAGCGTATTGTTTTACCCAGTCCTGTCCATAGCTGACTTCGTTAACCCCGGGAATTTGCATAATACCTGCAGCTAACGTCTTCATTGTTTCCATTTGTTGTTGCGGGAGAATGGATTTACTCATTGTTAAACGATAACTTTCGGGAATGACATTCAATATTTCGTCATTACTTAAAAGATCTGGCGCATAACTGGCCATTTGTTCGCGGAAAGACTGGAGGGAATCTTCTTTGGAAAAAAACTGGGACTTTTCGATTTCCGAGTAAGCTTCTAATGCAGTTTTTATCTGCGTTTTGTTCGTTTCTGAAATGGAGTCGTTTAAATACACGCTCATTTGCATGTTTTCGCCCCACATAGTCAGCACCCTATTCAAATTTGAACCCAACAGCAAAAGCCCGGTAATCACCGCAAAACTACCGGTTAAAACCAGTAATGTAGATAACTGTAAACGTAAGTGATGCGTCCAAGTTTTTTTGAAATGCTCTAGGATAACTCTGGTCATAAAAAATCACCAAGGTGAGAAATGATACGTGATTGTCCATTTGTTCGTTCGTCTCGGAAAGGAGAAGTGGTATCTCGGATAGTTCCTTCTTTAATTTGAAGTATTCTTTTATTGCGACGACTTACCAAATCATGGTCATGAGTAGCAACAAAGACCGTCGTTCCTTGGGAACAAACTTTTTCTAACAAATCAATAATCTCTTCGCTAAGATCGGGATCTAAATTTCCTGTGGGCTCATCAGCGATTAAGACTCCAGGTTGGTGAATCAAAGCTCGGGCAATTGCCGTTCGTTGTTGTTCGCCTCCGGAAATAAATTCAGGTAACTGACCGGCCTTGTGCGATAATCCCACTTGTTCTAAAACTTCATAAACTTTTTTTTGTATAATTGCTGGTTTTTCATTTCTAATAATTAATGGTAACGCGACGTTTTCAAAAACAGACCGATCCTTTAGTAATTTGAAATCCTGAAACACCACTCCAATTCGACGACGAAAATAGGGAAGTTTTTCAGCCGTCATCTGCGCTAAATTGAAACCGGCCACTTCGATATGGCCAGAAGTAATTTTGTCGTAAGCAGACAACATTTTGAATAGCGTAGTTTTGCCTGCGCCGCTAGGCCCGGTAAGAAAAACAAACTCACCTTTATCGATAAATAAATCGATATTTTTTAATGCGTGCACTGGACCCGAATATGTTTTGTAGACGTGTTGAAATAATATCATTAATCCATTGTAGATTGTGTCATTAGGATTGTCAGAGTATTCAAGGTCTTGCTGGACGATGGAAGTGTACGATTTTTAAAACTTTGCTATTTTACAGCTGGCCGTTGAAGACCATATCCATCACTTGTTGATGTTGTTTTCTAAGAGCTAATTTTAAAGCCTCGGCCAAATTCACCGGTTCCGTTTTTAAAGCATCCAGATGACTAATTTTAAATGTTTTTACCACTGCGCCATTACAAAATACTCGTGAAACGAAAAAAGGATTCTGTTGGCCCCAGTCTTCGGTCTGGACGTGATATGATTTACCTTTTACAGATACATCAGAATTAAATCCCTTTTGCATGACCTAGACCTTTCTTTGAAAACTAAAATCTTAGGTCAGATTCTATCTGAAGGTGTCTCATTATGGTACAATAAAAATCGGTGCTATTTAGTATTGCGCTGTTGGTGGGCGCAATAATTACTATTGCGCTGTTGATTGGCGCAATAATTACTATTGCGCTGTAGGCATTACATTTGCTCAAATACTAAGTATCAAGGGGAAATCTTATGAAATCATTATCAATGTCTATTAGATATACATATGTCTTATTACTTTTAGGCAGCCTAATGATCTTTGGATACCATTCAACTGGACAGTCAGCAGATGCTGCAAAACCTGCAGGAAAAAGAGCCGCGCCCGCCGCACCGGCCGCACCTCGTGTGGCGCCAGTTACGACCGCGGCACCTCCGACCACGCAAACAGCAGTTGCACCGGCTGCACCACCGGTGACGACTGCAGCTCCGGCCGCGTCCGCACCCGTAGCGGGATACCTTGCTCCCCCAAGTGATAAGCAATCTTTGAAGGAAGGCTGCGGATATCCCATGAGCGACACAAAAAACAGCATTCGAATAATTGATCCTAAAACTAAAATAGAAGAAACTACCGGCGATTGTTTTATTCGTGTTTCAAAAGGTTCTTCGGACAGCGCCGATGCTCAATGTACCGCTGCTAAAAAAGAAGCCAATACAGCCTTCAAAAAATTTAACACTGCCTGCAAAAATGCTAAAAAGGAACAAGGAGCTTGTACGGATTTTTTTGAGAAATGTCGAACCAATGCCGAAGATACTGAAGAATCCACTGCCGATCTAGTTGCCCAACAAACCGCAACCCAGCTTGCGACCGCCACGGGCATGCCCGGAATGACATTACCAACCCAACCTAAAGATGCAGACGAAAGAACGTGTCCGGAAACCAGTTATAAAGATTGGACCGATGCCTTTACTAAAATTACCGATAAGTTGGATACGGCCAAAGAAAAGTTAGGTACTTTAAATGAAGAATATGGAAAAGTAGATACCGAGCGCGATGAAAAAACGCAAGCCGCACAACTCGAGATGGCACGGCTGCAGAAAAAATTTGATGAAGATCAAAAAGCCGCCGATGCAGATATCCGAGCGAACATCGCAAAGGGCACTCAAGGATTCAATCAAATCAATCAGGAAATCCGGGCTTTAGAAGCTCAAGAACGAACCGCCCAAAATCTTTTAGTTTTGATTTATCAGGATAAAGCTTTGGCTTTAAGCCAAGGTTCTAAAGCCATTATGCAGTTTGAATGTGAAAAGAAATTGCAATCATCACTAAAAGATCTTCCGAGCATTAAAACTCGCGGTTTCAGCGGACTTGTAAATCGCGCCGGCAGTTTAAAGAACGTTAAACAATCAGCAATCAAGGAATGTTTACTTTCATTGCAATCGGGTCGCGAAAAAATGATTAAACAGCAACAGATGGAAATTGACAACAAGAAGGCTGAAATTAAAGAAATTGAAACCCGCTTAGTTGAACGCAGACAAGAACTTCAATTAAATCAAAGTCATTTTGAACAAGCCAAACAAGCTGCCGACGATTCAAAGAATAAGACAGCACAAATGCAAGCGCAAGAAATGATGGCAAAAAGCCAAGAGTCGATAAACATATTAAAAGCCGCACAAACCAAAAAACAAGCTGTCCAAACCAAAATTCAGGCCAGTAACGATATTATAACAAGGCAAAGTAACGAGATTGGAAAACTAGGAGAACGACCAAAGCCTAGTCAAACCGAAACTTTTGTAACCGCAGACGCCAAATACAGTGATTTTTTGTCGGAACTCCTTCAGGTAAAAACTGTAAGCGAAGATTGTTGTAAGGGATTTACTTTATGCGAAAAATACAAAAAAGAAATGCAAAAAGAACATGACGGTGAAGGCGCTTCCGGCGGTAAAGAATAGGCCTTTTGTCATTCCTTAAGCAGTGCCAGTCTTATATCTAGCGTAATAAAAATTAGTCCTACTCTATTCAGCAGATAAATCTTAAAATGGAACTCTTCTCAAGGAGTTCCCGTGTTTAAGAGACTACTCATCGTATTATTCGTTTTTGCTATTCTATGTGGGGCCGGCTTTTTTTTAGCCTACCGATATTTAGTTGGTTCACTTCCAAAATTAATCACCGTCGACGATTACAAGCCCTTGCTGGTTTCTCAGGTTTATGATCGCAATAATAAAAAAATCGGAGAATTTTTTCGCGAGCGTAGGGTACTGACCCCTTATAAAGAAATTCCAAAAAACCTAGTAAACGCTTTCTTAGCGGCGGAAGATGATCAATTTTTTGAACATTCAGGAATTAACTATATTGCAATTATTCGCGCCAGTCTTGCCAACTTACGTGCCGGCAAAAAAGTTCAAGGGGCTTCAACAATTACGCAACAGGTTGCGAAGACTTTATTGTTAGTCGATTTCGAGAAAACATTTTTAAGAAAAGCAAAAGAAGCCTTACTGGCCCAAGAGATGGAAAAGCATTTATCTAAAGAAGATATTTTGTACCTTTATTTAAATCAGATTTATTTTGGCCAAGGTGCCAATGGTGTGGCCCTTGCTGCCGACACTTATTTTAGAAAACCCGTAGCCGAATTAACCTTGCAAGAAGCCGCCTTATTAGCCGGGTTAGCCAAAGCCCCCACTGCTTATTCACCAGTAACCAACCCTGTCCGTGCAAAAGAACGACAAGTTTACGTGTTAAGACGTATGGCTGATGTTGGATTTATCAAACATGAAGAAGCCGAAAATGCTATCCAACAGCCGATTAAAATTTATACTCGCGAAAAATACCAAAGTTATGCTCCCTTTTTCCTGGAGACCGTTCGCCAACTGTTAGTCAGTACCATTGGTGAAACCAAAGTTTTAGACGAGGGCATTAAAGTCTACACATCTTTAGATCTTGAAGCGCAGTTAAAAGCGCAAGAATCTATGGTTTCGGGATTAAAGGAATTAGATAAACGCCAAGGCTTTAGAGGCCCATTAAAAAATGTGACCGAACCCAAGGAAGTCGGCGAGTTTCTAATGAAAACTCGTGACCTATTGATTTCGGAAGTCAGCCCAGAAAGAATCATTCAGCCTGATGGACACTTCATTGATTATGGACCACTTGACGTTAAGTATGATTTAAAAAAAGGAATTCCTTTCTATCTTAAAATCGGTAAAACCGCTGAAACAATCGTTTCTAAAATCGATGATGATTTAGGATTAGTCTATGTGCGTATGGCTGAATTAGAAGGAATTATTGATTTCGAAACCATGCAATGGGCACGAAAGCCGAACTCAGAAAAAAGATATGACTTAGACAGAATTAAAAAACCATCACAGGCCCTGAAGGTGGGAGACATTGTACTTACTAAATTGGCTGGTGATAAATTTGCGTCGGCACGCCTAAACCGAATTTTGTCTACGCAGAAAAAAACTTTGGATCTTAGCAAATATGTACAAGTGGAATTAGATCAGGAACCAATTGCAGAGGCTTCTTTAATTTCTTTTGACCAGAGCAGCGAAGAAGTTATGGCGATGATCGGTGGATATAATTTTGCCAAATCCGAATACAATCGTGCTTTACAGGCGGCACGACAAACCGGTTCTTCATTTAAGTCTATCGTTTATGCTAGCGCTATTGATAAAGGTTACACAGCAGCCACTCCGATCATGGATGCCCCTATTGTTTACGAAGAAACCATTAAAAAAGAAGGCAATCCAGAAAACGATGAAGAAGGGCAGGAAGATACAAAAACTTGGAAACCGTCTAATCACTCGAAAAGTTTTGGTGGCGATATTATTTTTAGAAACGCTTTAGTAAAATCCTTAAACGTTCCGGCTGTAAAAATTATTCAGGATGTGAAGGTAGATTGGGCGGTAGATTATGCAAGGCGTATGGGAATTTACAGTCCGCTAAATATGGATTTTACTTTGGCCCTAGGATCCAGCAGCGTGACTCTTTACGAAATGACCAAAGTTTTTTCTGAGTTTGGCCGTATGGGTAAAAAAATCAAACCGGTAATAATTAAAAGTGTAATCGACAGCAAAAATCAAAAGATCACCGAAAAAATATCTTTGGATTTACGTTTCGAAAGTGAAATTTCTGCAGTTGAAAAAAGCTTTGAAGAACGCCGAACTGCTTATTTAGAAAAACAAAAAACTGAAGTGTTAACCGAAGAACAACAAAAAGAACGTCACAAGACAATGGCGGACAGCAACTTCTTTTTTGACGACGCAGATCAGCT
>JAYVAZ010000285.1:0-3424 GCA_043750675.1 Pseudobdellovibrionaceae bacterium
GCCCAAAGGTTACAGACGTTCGGATGATCGAATCAAAGAAGAAGTTTGTGAGGCTTTAACTCATCACTCAGAAATTGATCCTAGTGAGGTGGAAGTCGACGTTAAAGATGGCGTCGTGCAGTTAACAGGAACCGCTGAATCTCGCCAGGTAAAGTCTATGGTTGAAGATCTTGCTGAACGCATTAACGGCGTTATTGATGTAAGAAATGACATTCGTATTATGGCCAAAGAAAGCTATTCCAAAAATCGAATCTCCGAATCTGCAATGCCAGATGCTGCCGCTGAACAAAGCCGAACTTCGACAGCAATGAATACAAAAAATCAACAATCGCAGAAACCTGGTTCTCCAACTAAATCAATGCAGTAATTAATTCTGCCCGGGTCTTTCGATCCGGGCTTTTTAAATAGTGATTTTCCGATTGAACAATATAGATCGATACATCAATAAAAAGCTGACGATTAAAAATGGAATCCCGGGAATAATAGGCATAATTGCGCCAAGAATTCCCAACACTAAAAACACCAACGCGGTGGCAACCCGTAACATATTTAAATATTTATTTCTTGTTTTATGAGAACCATCCTCTTGATAAGTCAAAATTACTGAAAAATTAGCTATGATAGATACAATAACGTAAAAAAACCTACGCATAATTCGAATTCGCAAAGGTGAATTTTCTAATAAGTCTTTAACTTCTACTTTTTCGCAGCCCACATTAATAATTTCATCGATTACCGCATTTAAATTGGCGGTGTAATTTTCCGAAAATACTTCGATGTTCATTTCTAAGTTTTGTTGGTAACTTGTATAATTTAAATTAAAAGATCCCAAAGTCGAAAGTTTCCCGTCAACAGTCGCCAATTTTCCATGTAAAATCGATTTTTCCCACTGGTAAATTTCAACACCGTTTTTAATCAAGTTTTCATACAAGTATTGGGATGCTAAAATATAACTTGGCCAATCTGAAATTTTGGGCAAGATCAATCGAACCCGTACTCCCCTTTTTGCTGCCTCAATCAACTGGCGCATAAATTTATGCCTCGGGAAAAAATAAGAATTAACAATAGTAATTTCTTTTTCGGCTAATTTCGTGATTCTAGAAAACCGTTGCGAAATCTGCCAACGTCGGTAAACCCAATCATTTATCGAAATCTGTAAACTCAAATTTTCTTTTTGTGCGGCCGACTGCGGAGGCGTAACAAAATACATATGCTTAGGAAAGGATTTTTTAAAAACCGACTGGCAGTAACGACTAAGCTGAAAAATTATAGGTCCTTCCAAATAAACGGCAAAATCTAACTGCTGCCCTATCACATTTTCATTGCCGTAGCCGGATGTGGTCACATTAATCCCGCCTACAATTGCCTTGTTGTAATCTGCCAACAAAATTTTGTGATGCATTCGGCGGCCCCATTGATACAGCCAGCGAATATGTAAACTATTAAATCTAACGAAGTGGACACCAGCAGCTATCAGGTCGGCTTCATTTTTCGAATTAAATTCTTTCGAGCCGACACTATCGATAATCATATATACTTTGATTCCTCTTTTTGCCGCTCTTATTAAGGCTGCATGAACCCGCACCCCAAATTTATCTATTTCAAAAATGTAAGTCTGTAGATGAATGCAATCAATGGCTTCATCAATCATCTGAACATAGGAGTCATAATAAGAGACGCCCTCTAACATAAAGTCGGCTTTGTTACCTTTGGTAATGCCGGAAAAATCATATTTCATTTAGACATACCTCGCCCATTAAAGGAAGATGATCAGAGAAATGCATCTTTTCGGTTTTGGGCAAAACATAAGAGTCCAGCACCTGTAAGTTCTTTACGTAAATACGATCTAAACTTAAAATAGGCAAAGCAGCGGGAAAAGTTCTGGCAAAGGCACCATGTTGCTGTTTATGAACTTCCACTAAATGCAATTGCTTTTCTAAGATATTTTTTGCCAATTTATTCCAGTCATTAAAATCTCCGGCCAATACTAAGGGGGCCTTAGGAGGCAAATTTAAAGAATCAATGTAATCCTTTATCATACTATACTGCTCCTTACGACCGCCATTAGTCAGTCCCAAATGAGCGCAAATAATATGGAGATACTTATGATGGATATCCGGAATTTCTACTTTGCAAACTAGCAGTCCCCGTTTTTCAAAACTATTTGTTGAAATGTCGACGTTTTCCCAACTCTTTATGGGAAACTTACTGAGAATAAGATTTCCGTGATGTCCATGATCGTAAATCGCGTTTTTACCATAAGAATAATGGGGCCAAACGGAATCGGCTATAAATTCAAATTGGGAATCTATAAGACCTTTTTCTTGGTAAAATTTATTTTGTCCGACCACTTCCTGTAATAAAACAATATTTGCCTGGGATTTTTTAATTAAGTTTTTAATATCTTTAAGAAAGTAGTTTTTCTTTTTCCAATCAAAACCCTTATGGATATTGTAAGTGAGTACTTTTAACTTCATGGTCCCCCACCTCAAAAAAAAAGGTCCCTCCAAACTATCAGTTCGAAGGGACCCCGTAAAACAAAATCTATTTTTTCATGAAAATCATGACAACACCTTTGGCAGCCTGAGCCTTCATATCAAAAAGGCCAGTATTACCTGCTGTCGGAGCCCCACCTTCAGCTTCAACGGCATTTTTTACCTTTGAATCTGAAGTATGAAAGAATTTTTCCAAGGCATTTGGTCTTTCGCTCATGTTGTAAGTATCTACGTCAGAAACTTTTAGTTCTTTCTTCAAAAACGCTTTCAAGTCACGTAGACGATCATTAGCTAAATTCACATCCGACTTCGCCGGTTTTCCGGTTTCAGTTGGATATTCTTTGTCTGACCAAGCTAAAACTTTTACCTCGTCAATTTTACCTCTTTTGCTAGCTTCTGAAATCGCAGTTCTGATTTCAGCTTTTTGAGTTTCAGATAAACCCGTGACACTTTTTTCAAATGTAACTTCTTTAACTTCATCAGCTCCTAAGCGATCTGCAGCATCTTTAGTTGTTGTCCAAGCATTTGCCTGGACAGCCAACAACAGACTAGCAATGGTTAATAAAATCTTCATATTTATGCTCCTTTTACTACGGTAGGAAGGTTGATCTTTTTCCAGTAGCCAACGAAATAATAAAGCTGATTACTGCCAATGCTAAAAAGACTCCCAAAAGTAATTTTCCGATTTCCATCGAAACTCCTGCGAAACCTGTATGCTTACGTCGGTCACCGCCATGCTCGGCCTGTTGCCGCTGGTTTTTGAACTCAACGTGAATTTCTTCTCGCGCCATATAGGTGTGGGCAGCATGACCAGCGCGTGGTGGGTGCATCTCTCAACCGCCATGGTTTTTGGTTTGCTGTTGGCAACGGTGTTGACCCTGATCATGACGCCGGTTCTCTTGGCTGCCCCAACCGTGTTCCGCGAAGCC
>JAYVAZ010000286.1:0-5004 GCA_043750675.1 Pseudobdellovibrionaceae bacterium
GCAGTAGCAGCGATGTCGAAAATTGGTAAGTACATTGCAGTTACTAGGAACGCAATAATACCACCCAAGAACATCATCAGTAGTGGTTCGATCATTGAAGTCAATGCCTTCACCGCGGTTTCAACGTCATCTTCATAAAAGTCAGCAATTTTTCCCAACATCACGTCCAAAGTACCCGACTGCTCCCCGATCGCGATCATTTGCGCCACCATATCTGGAATCATCGGTTCTTTTGTTAACGGGGCCGCCAAAGGACGACCAGCCGTAACCGATTCTTTACAGCGGATCAGTGCTTTTTCCATAACACCATTGCCGGAAGTTTTTGCGGCAATATCAAGGGCCTCGATTACCCCAACACCCGAAGATAACAGGGTTGATAAGGTTCTCGTCATTTTCGCTAATGCAGATTTTTGGATTAACTCACCAAACATTGGAGCGCGGATTAAAAAGGCATCCACGATATCCTTTCCTTCTGGTGTCTGGTACCAAGCAAAAATACCGTAAGGAACACCAATGAGAACCCCTAAGACGAGATACCATTTATGAATAAGGGTACTCGACATTGTCACAACCATTTGCGTAAGCATCGGAAGCTCGCGTCCTGAAGAAGAGTACAAATCTTGGAACTTAGGAATGATAAATATCAAAATACCCGCAACGACCACGGACGCCACAAAGATAATAATAGCCGGATACACCATCGCTCCGACCACTTGCTTTTTAATTTTTTCACTTTTTTCTAGATATATCGAAAGACGCAAAAGAATACCGTCTAAAATACCGGCCTCTTCGCCGGCACGTACCATGTTGACGTAAAACTTATCAAATACCAAAGGAAAATTTTGCATGGCATCGCCCAGTCGTTTACCACCCTCGATGTAATTTTTTACACTGTTCGCGGCCTCTTTAAGCATCGGATGTCGTTTTCCGTCGCCCAAAAGTTTCAAACTATCTACCACTGGGATACCGGCATTGATAAGCGTGGAAAACTGACGAGTAAAAATTTGTAAGTCTTTGCTGTTTACTTTGGACTGGAATAAACCTCCTCCAACCTGGGTTTTTCCACCGGCAATCCGAGAGCCCGGAGCTACCGCTACCTTTACCACGCTTAGGTTTTGCGACCGTAAACGAATCCTAACTTCAGTTTCATCAATCGCGTCCATTTGGCCGTTCTGCAACTGACCCGCCGGCGATTTAATTTGATATAAAAATTTAGCCATTATTTACCTATCCTTAAATTCCGATTTTTTTCAAAAGAGAATCAAATTCTTCCGCTGAAGGACTGCTGGAGAAAGCCGTTTTCATGTCGATTTGTCTTCTAACTAACAAACTTAGCAGTGACTGATTCATTGTTCGCATTACTTGAGGATCCGAAACATGAGCCATAGTTTGATGAATTTTTTCGATATTTGAGTCCGCAATATTTTTTTTCATTTCAGAAGAGTTCACTAAAATTTCCAAAGCCGATTTTGTTTGATCGTCTAAACCATGTACTAATTTAGTTGCGATCATTAATTGTAAAACTTCAGATATCCGCGGTAACAAATCGTAATCTGAGTTTGCCTTCGATACCGAAAGACTTTGCAGAAAACGTAAACAGCTGTTTTGATTCTGAGTCATAAACACGGTTCTTCCAGATTCAGCAATCTTCAACAAACTGTTATAATCATCAAAATAGGGCTTATCTACTATTATCGCATCGGCCCACGAAGGTATTTGGTGTATCTGCAACTGATCCTGTTTTAATTGAATAATGTCAGACTGCATTTCTAAATCAGTAAAAACGGAATGATTTGCAAACAGAACAATGTTTTTATCTTTTAGATTTTTCAACAACGTTGAAAGCAATGATGTTTTTCCCGACTTGATTGGACCCAAAATAACATTCAACCCTTGTCGAACTACGATTTCGGAAATAATCGGAGATAAATTCCACTGATTTAAAGTGAGGGGCTCCTTTTCAATCCAACTAAACGCGGCAAGTAGCCCGTTTCGAACCAAAGAAAACTCTACTTCAACACGGCTTCCCTGAAAAATAGTTTCAACTTTACAGAAACTATCTTTTTTAAGATGCTCTAAGGCAGCTGCACTAAGAAGACTTTCCGCCAAATTTTGCATTTCGAAATGATTGATCGACTTATCTTCTTCAGAAGACCAGCTTTGACCAAATTTTGTTTTAATTTTTCCGGTCGAAGAAATCAGAAGTTCCGTGGCTTTTTTATTTTTCGCTTGATCGAATAAGGCGATAATATTTTCCATTAAGTATCCTTCACTGAATTGTTTAAAACTTCTTCTATTGTAGTTTCTCCGCGTTTTAACTTTAGCAAAGCACTTCGTCGCAATGTCCGCATTCCCTCTAAGCGTGCTGTAATCCTCAATTCGGCCTGGGAGGCACCAGTTAAGATTAAGTCTCGCATCTTTGGAGTCATACGCATTAATTCAAAAATGGCTCTTCGGCCCTTAATTCCCGTGTTATTGCAAACCGAACAGCCCTTGCCTTTGTAAACGTGATAATCGCTGACTTCTTTGGATTCCACGCCTAATTTAATTAAAACATCGGGGGTAACATCAACAGCAACTTTGCAAGCTTCGCAAATTCGCCCCACTAAACGTTGCGCAACGATTAAGTTTATAGTGGAAGTAAGAACGTAAGGTGCCACACCCATATCAATCAAACGAGCCACCGTTGCCGGAGCATCGTTTGTATGTAAAGTACTCACAACCATGTGGCCCGTTGAGGCGGCCTTCATAGAAATCTCGGCGGTTTCTAAATCACGAATCTCCCCCACCATGATAACGTCGGGATCTTGACGAAGAAAACTTCTTAATGCTGCCGCAAAATTTAAGTCGATATCATTATGCATTTGAACTTGATTAATACCTTCTAAATTAAACTCCACCGGATCTTCAGCCGTCGCGATATTAATATCCGGCTGATTCAGTTCGGCCAACGCGGAATAAATAGTCGTCGTTTTACCGCTACCCGTTGGACCGGTGATCAACAACAACCCCTGCGGTAAATTGATGCAATCTTTAAACACCACAAGGTCATCGGGCTCCAAACCCAATTTGGTCATGTCTAACTGTAAATTTGATTTATCCAACAGACGCAGCACAACTTTTTCGCCCCACATAGTAGGCAAAATGCTGACACGAAAATCCATTTCTTTACCATCTTTTAAACGGATTTTTATACGGCCATCTTGGGGTCTTCGTTTTTCAGAAATATCTAATTTTGCCATGATTTTAATACGACTTGCGATCGAAACACCGCTGGAAGGATTCTGTGTCGTGTATTCAATCATATTACCATCGATTCGAAAACGAACCCGATACTTTTTTTCATAAGGTTCAAAATGAATATCGGAAACTTTTCGACGCATACCTTCCGCTAATACTGCATTCACGAACTTAATGATGGGCCCTTGATCCTCATCAACCTCATCGATAATTTCGGTTTGCGAGGAACCAATTTGCATTCCCTCTGAGTCTCTCATGTTTTCCTCGGTTACTTGCCGAGTGATGTCGCTCATCTTTTGACCGTAAAAACGATCTATGGCTGCAGAAACCGAAGCTTCAGTTGCGACCACCGGTTGGATCTTAGATCGCGTAATAAATTTTAAATCTTCCAGTACGAAAATATTTCCCGGATCGGATAAGGCAACGACCAATGTGTCTCCGGCTTTTTGAATGGGGACGATAAGATTTTTTTCACAGAAATCACGGGTGATCATTTTGGTCACGTCTTCATGGCCTTCGAATGAAGACAAATCAATCCCTTGCATCTTATAAAATTCAGACAAGGCCCGTAAAATTTGCGCGTCGGTAACCATACCCATTTGGATAAGGACGTTCGACAACCTTAGCTTTGTTTTCTTTTGTTCTTCAAAAGCTAAAGCCATTTTTTCCGGAGCCACTACTTTTTGTTTAACTAAAATTTCACCCAGTTTTAGGCCAGCCATACCGATTCAGTCCAATTGAAAAATGTTTACTCTTATTTTACATTTAGAATTGGCTAATGGTAACTGGACCTAGGTGTTGTTTTCCGGATTTGCGAGGAATTTTTCGAAAAATTCCAGGTAACTTTGAAAAGTTATTTTGAAATCTTTAACTATTGATTTTAACATTAAGAAATCCCGGTAAGCTCCCACTTCAATTCCGGTCAAATACAACATCGAAACGTGTTTGGCTTCATCGATCAAATTGTTCGCTTCCGAAAAGAAATTCATATCGACAACTAGTCCATCTTTACTAATAAAATTTAGGTAATAAAGATCCTCTAAAATGATCGACTTGCTATCAAAACTTAAAGTATTCATCAGCACCGAACCATTATTCGGTTGCAGAGTCAGTTCGGTATTTTTAATTAAATTAACATTGATACTAAAGAACTTTCTCTTCAGCTCTTCCATTAGTAATGCCGATTGATCTAGGTCGTCCGAAACAATATTGAATTGCTTAAAGCCTAATTTAAACAAAACCGCAATGACCAATCTGACCATTGCCGTACTTCCGGTAACGTAAGCAATCGAATGTGTATTTAATCGCGGCGCCTTCAAAACAATCTTTTGCGACAAAGCTTCCATCAAAAATAGCTCGGGCCAATATTTTTCGTTTTGAAAATGGATAAAGTCAAAACAGGAAGATTCTCGTACCAGCACGGGATGATGCGAAAACAAGTCCATCAGCGCCGGTGAACTTTCGATATCCACAAAAGCAAAAGTATCTATTTGTTTCAGTAAATGCAGCGAATCTGGTTTTCCCAGTAAGTCCAATTTTTCAACTTTACCAATGTATCCATTTTTCAGCCAAAAATTTAAATTAGGTAAAGATTCCTTTTCGGAAACCAAGAAACAATTCATATTTTAAAATATTCCTTTGCTGATCTTATATCTGCTCCGATTTGCATCTTTAAGGCTTCTATATTGTTGAATTTTTTTTCAACCCGTAAAAAATGATCAAATTCAACTCGGATTTTTTGTCCGTAGATATCCTGATCGAACC
>JAYVAZ010000287.1:0-5535 GCA_043750675.1 Pseudobdellovibrionaceae bacterium
TGTCTTCGGGTGCGGTCAAAGTCAGGGTTGAAGTTCAAATTGATTTCGAAATCTAGATAGCGGGAAAGTGATACGGTGCTGTTAGACATTCTGGTCTCAGTTTAATATACTTTTCGTATGGAAAAACAAAATTTAAAAACCGAATTTAATCCGGCTAATCAACTTGCTGCGCCGGGAGCCGGGTTGCCATTTCTTCATCGAATCATGCTTCGTTGGTATGTTTACCCGTTCATTGCCAAAAACGCTGCACCTGAACAATCGGCAAAATCTTTTAATATCGTCTACGCGAAAATTTTAGATGAAGTGAAGGATCTTTCGACCCCGGCCTTAAACCAAAGGGTTTTAGTAGCACCACAATTGGGTCTTGAAGACAGTTCACGTTATTGGTCTGTTGCGATGACTTTAGATCATTTGCTCATCGTGGGAAAACAAATTGAAAAGGGCGTCATCGAATTAAGCAATGGACGCACTATTCCGGTAAAAGTCGATATCGCTAAGGTCAAACCAGTTGAAAAAGATACGGCAGCAGATATTGTAAATGAATATAAAAAATTTGTTTTAGAGTCTCCCCTACGAATCACTGAAGGCGCCAAGAACTGGCAGTCTCCAATGAAACACTATCATCCTTGGTTTGGACCTTTTTCACTAAAAGGCTGGTTCTGGTTATTAGGCGCACATGGTGGGATTCATCTTAAACAAATTCGCGCGATTAAAAAACAATTAGGTATAAATAAAGTCTAAAATGAATAACGTGAAAATCTCCCAAGAATTGGCCAGAAATATTTGGATTCAATCGCAAAGATTAAATGATCCGCAACCTTTTGGAATGGGCGTTGATGCCGTTTCTAGGGCCGTCCAACAATTAGGATACGTTCAAATAGATACGATTAGTGTCATCGAACGGTGTCATCATCACATTTTATACAATCGCATACCCGGCTACAGACCTAGTTATCTGAAAAGGGCCCAATCCGAAGAAAAATCTGTTTTCGAATACTGGACGCATGCTCTTTCCTATATTCCTACCTCTGACTTTAAGTTTTATGTAAAACAAATGAAACAAATCGCTTCACCTGGAAGTTCTTGGCATAAAAAAGTAAGCAGCCAGGACTATGCCAAAGTGAAAAGACTTTTGAAAACCGGTCCTCTCAGTATTCGCGACATCAAAGATGATGTTTTAGTTGAAAAAGAACATCTCTGGGGCAGCGCTAAACCTTCTAAAAAGGCCTTGCAATTGGGCTTTTACAAAGGCGATTTTGTTATTGGCGAACGCGATGGCATGTTGAAAAAATATGATTTGACCGAACGCCACTTTGGCTGGAAATCCAAACCAAAACCGTTAAAAGAGAACGAATACAATCAGTATTTAATTGAACGGGCCCTTCGCGCACAGGGAATCGTCAGTATCGATTCTATTTGTCATTTAGAACAGTCCGAAAAAAGAAAACAAATTGCTAAAATAATCGAAAATAAAGTGAAATCGAAAGAATGGATTCAGGTCGAACTGCAGGGATCAAAAAATCTACACTGGACAGAACCGGAAACTTTGGAGAATAATTATCCAACCAGCCAATTGATTCATATCTTGTCGCCTTTTGATCCGTTAATGATACAAAGAAAAAGAGTTTCTCTTATTTTTAATTATCAACATCTATTTGAAGCTTACCTTCCAAAGGAAAAACGCAAGTATGGGTATTTTTCGCTACCGGTGTTAATTGGAAATAACATCGAAGCCTTACTAGATTTAAAAGCTGACCGTGAAAGTAAGAAGTTACTGATTAATAATTGGGTCTGGTTAAACAAAAGCAAATCCGCAGAAAAGAAAAAACGAATCGAACAAGAGTTAGATCGTTTTTCGAAATTCCAATTCATCGAACAAAAGTAGGTATATGAAAAATTTAGATGTTCCCATCTTTATGTATGGCACGGCCTGGAAAGAAGATCGCACCCGTAAACTAACGGAACTGGCCCTCCAATCTGGATTTACGGCAATCGATACGGCCAACCAACGTAAACACTACTTTGAAGAGGCCGTAGGACTGGGAATTTCTGATTATTTAAAAGCCAGCGGCAAAAAGCGGGAGGATCTATTTATTCAAACCAAATACACTTTTGTGCGCGGGCAGGATCATCGAAAACCCTATGACGAAACCGCTGATTTTGCCATTCAGGTTCAACAAAGTTTTGCCAGTTCTTTGCAACATCTGAACACCGACTACATTGATTCCTATATTCTGCATGGTCCTTACGGTAGCGATGGCCTTACTACTGTAGATCAAGAAGTATGGCGCAGTATGGAGGAAATTCAAAAGTCTGGAAAAATTAAAAACTTGGGTGTCTCTAACGTGAATTTAGATCAGATGCAGCAGTTGTATGAGTTCGCCAAAGTTAAACCAAAATTTGCCCAAATACGAACCTATGCTTCAAGAGGTTGGGAAAAACCACTTCGTGAATTCTGTCAAAAAAATAAAATTCATTTTCAGGGATTTTCTTTGCTGACGGCTAACCGTGACGAAGTCCAATCGCAAACCGTTAAACAGCTGGCCGCAAAATACGGAAAAACAACTTCGCAAATTATTTTTATATTTTCACGGCAGATTGGGATGATTCCCCTGACCGGAACTTCCAGCGCTCAACATATGAAAGAAGATCTTAATTGTTTTGATATACAGTTAACCAAAGAAGAACTTTTAGAAGTTGAAAAGGTCAGTTTGTAGTTTAAATAACCGAACAAGCCACAAAGATGTCTAATTTTTTTTCAACTTTTAACAAGGCTAAAAATTTTTCATCCAGACCCAAATCCTTTAACGATTCGATCGTTATTATTTTTTCATCAGAAATTTCGCCATACTCGGTTTCAAAGGAAAAAACTTCTTCTTCAGTAGTTTGTTTGGATTTGATCAACGATTTTTTAAAAGCTTCGCAGTCCTGAATCTTCACTATCCGGTATTTACCTTTTTTTAATCCCGATCCTTCAAATTCTATTTTAACTGATTTTTTACGCTCTTCAAATTTGATATTAGCCGTAACCGTCGCTGACTTTTTGTGCGACTCAGGGAAGCCAAATTTATAAGACTTAGTTTCTGCTTCTTTCGGAATTTCAAAGTCAGCCCTAACTAAAACCACCGATAATACGACGAATAAAAATACTCTGGTAAAATTCATGCCCACTCCTTTCCTCTGAGATATCTGACTATTATTTTAGCACATCTTTGCAAATTACCAATAAACTATGGATAATAGTCCAGGTTCTCTGCCGTTTATCAAACCCATGGTGACCTGGTTAACGAGGATAATTCCCACATTGCATACAAGTTAGATATTTTTGTGAACTTTGAAGTGAGCGGTTCTCATAGCGTCTATACTTCCCAAACGTTAATTCCGCCTTTATATAACTTGAAGATTCATAAAATAAGCATGTAAAAAGGAAAACACCTGTTTTCGGCTGTTGACAGAAAAGATAAAACAAGAGAAATCCCACTGTATGAAAGCATACCAAACGTATCTTGCAGAACAGCTCATAGAGCGTAAAAAGAATAATCCGTTGTACTCCTTAAGAGCTTTTGCAAAGGCTCTGGAAATTAGCCCTTCCCAGCTATCCAGCCTTCTCAGTGGACGAAAATCACTAAGTTCAAAACTGGCCCGAAAGATTTTTGAGCGCCTAAACACCGACAAAATTTCAATTCAAAGTATGTTGGAAGATATGGTCATCGAAGATTCCTCTGATGAAAGCTATTTTCAATTATTGGAAAGTGATGATTTTCAATTAATTTCGCAATGGCAATACTTTGCAATCCTTAGTCTTGCCCATATCAAAGATAATAAAGCCAACTCAAAATGGATTTCCGATCGTTTAGGAATCGAACCAGTCCTGGCCCTGGAATCATTTAATCGCCTGGTTAAAATGGGTTTAGTAAGAGTTGTCGACGGATCTTTTCGGCAGACAACCAAACCTTTGCACACAAGTTCTGACATTTCTTCGATCGAAATCAGAAACTATCATAAAAATAATCTAACTTTAGCTGCGGAAAAACTAGAAACGACTGATATCGACTTACGTGAATACACTTCAATTACGGTAGACGTTGATCTGAAAAAACTTCCCCGCGCTAAAAAAATGATTAACGACTTCAAGAAAAACCTGTCTGAATTTCTTTGCACCGGAAAAACTTCAGAGGTTTATACTTTGGCGATCCAACTATTTCCACTTACGAAAGTTAAGCAATATGAGAATTAAAAATATTTTCAGCACGGTAATCATTGGTCTATTTCCCTTGTTTTCTGCAGCAACTGGGGGAAACGGCGTTGGCAATGGTGGCGATATCGTTTCCTTGCAGTTTATTCAATTGGCCAGACAAGGACTAATTTGCCTTGAAAAATTTCAACAAACCAACGCTTTATCAGCCCAACATACCTTAGTTCTAAAACAGATTCGAAATGCTATAAGCCTGGTTACCGTTGAAACTAAAGACCAATTACGATTAGCGGATGGACGTGAAGTCGACGCTATCAACTACCCACAAGTAATGAAAATCGAAGTCAGTCGTTCACGCTGGCATTTTTTGCAAGGTGAAAATTTAAAAACGCAAATTATGTTAGTTTTCCACGAATATTTAGGGGTTATTGGAGTCGACGATCATGACTATCAAGAGTCCATCATGCTGATCGAAAACATTACGCCCGAGTTCTTAAAAATGCAGGAGACAGAACCTGCCAGTACTCGAACCAATGTGGATGGTGGGTATTGATCCGAGTTCAGACGGCTTAAAGCGTGCACGCGAGATGGGTATTAAAACCACTTCCGATGGCGTCGATGGCTTATTGCCACACGTACTTGCCGATGGCGTACAGATTGCATTTGACGCGACCAGCGCCTATGTACATGCAGAAAATTCACGCAAACTAAACGCGCTGGGGGTGATGATGATTGATTTAACACCCGCCGCGATTGGCCCATTCTGCGTGCCACCAGTCAATTTAAAAGAGCATTTGGGTAAACGCGAAATGAACGTCAATATGGTGACTTGCGGTGGTCAGGCGACCATTCCTATTGTGGCTGCGGTATCTAAAATTCAGCCTGTCGCTTATGCAGAAATCATTGCGACTGCGGCTTCAAAATCGGCAGGACCTGGCACACGTAAAAATATTGATGAGTTTACCACCACCACGGCAAACGCCATTAGAGTAGTAGGCGGCGCAAAACAAAGCAAGGCGATTATTGTGCTTAATCCTGCCGAACCGACATTGCTGATGCGCGATACGATCCATTGCTTGACAGAAACTGAGCCCGACCAAAAACGCATTACTGCATCTATTTTAGAGATGATTGCCGAAGTGCAAAAATATGTTCCAGGCTATAGGCTGGTGAATGGCCCGGTGTTCGACGGTAATCGTGTATCAGTTTTTATGGAGGTGACAGGCCTTGGCGATTACCTACCAATTTACGCGGGCAACTTAGATATTATGACGGCTGCTGCCGCACGCACCGCAGAAATGTTTGCGGAAGAACTGTTAAACGGCACGCTCACACTTGAG
>JAYVAZ010000288.1:0-4364 GCA_043750675.1 Pseudobdellovibrionaceae bacterium
CTTGCTGGATTTAAAGAACTGTCGCAATTCCGGTGAACTTTGCATAATTTTTAAAGATCGCAAAATCAACTGCGGATTTTCTTTACACAAAGTGATCGACTCTTCCATCGAGTATGGTCCGTGGTAAGCATTAATCGCACAATCGGCATTCGCAGTTGTGGCGAAAGGACCTGTGCAAAGTCTTAAACTTTGATCAATTGAAAATGGCCCATGATAGGCCTTGATGGCGCAATCAGAAGGGCCCACGGTACGTGCTCCTTTGCAAAGGCTAAGGCTTTGATCAATTGAAAATGGCCCGTGGTAGGCGTTGATGGCGCAATCTGCAGGGGCGTCTGACTTCGCTCCCTGACAAAGGATCATAGACTGATCTTTCGAAAAAGGACCGTGGTAGGCCTTGTTTGCACAACTTTCTGCACTCGCGGGATTAGTTGGTCCGCCGATCTGATCGCACATATATGTTTTTCCGTCTTTATCGATAGTAAAAGAGTCGGCTAAAACGAATTGTGACATAAGATTTGTTGTGATCAAGAAAGTCGCATAGGTAAAAATATTTCGAAAAGTCATAATGGCTCCTTTTTCTGTGGTTAGACATAGAAAAATCCATTTTCCATGCCAGGAAAATTTGACTCCGAAATTTTAAAGTTGTCGATAAAAAAGGTTAAAAGTGCCAGGCCTTAAAAAAGGGCCTGCCACTTTTTAAGGCGGCCATTTCGTTACTAAATATTAATTTCGCACTGAATCGTCGAAATCGAAGTCCACAGGAAGGTCTGGTGCTTCCGGCATCTCAAACACTTCTGGTTCTGAATCATTATCTGAAGCATTAGGTGCTACATCAATCGAATCTTCAGGTGCAGAAAAAGTTTCTATTGGAATTTCCGGCATCGGAAATGGCAATGCCCGTGAAGCATCTATTGAATCATCTGAATCATCGGCAATGACTTCAGCAGAATAAGTTTCTGTTGGAAGCGGAGGCATCTGATAGACCTGCGCCACTTGCGGTCCAACTTCATCTTGTTGCAAAATATCGCTTACAGCTTGTGAAATTGCATTTGTATATGCGTCGTCTGAAGCCGGCGAGTTGATTTCTTTATTGTTTTTTTGATTAAAAAATATCGATAACATAATTTATCCTTGAGTAAGGTCGAAGTAAGCACTGCTTCCATTATTCTATCGTGTTTCTTTTATAAGTTCGCAACCTAAGTCCGTTTTTATCAATTTAGTTCTGTAAAACTTTTGGTCTGTAAAACTAATAAACAAACTGCCTAGTGAAAATCTCAAAATGAGAATCTGCGTTAGTGAGGAAGCTGTCTATCTGACCTCGAAGAAGTCCATGCAGATCGAGTACAGCTTTTCTTCCTTTGAGGGTTTGATGACTTCGGTACTTGCTTCGATGCATTGACTAAGAATATCCCGAATCTTTTTTAAGTCTTTTTCGGCTACTGAAAAACAAGAGGCAAAATGCAGTTCAGAATCGGAATTTTTATAAACTGATTCGATTGCCTTTTGTCGCCAGAACACTTGTTGATGAAAATACATTGGAGAAGTTTTACTGATATGCAAAAAAGCCCCTTTTACTTTGTATTTTCCATTTTCTAAAAAAATAAATCCGCGCGATTCCAAGAAGTCCGTGCATTCCTTCACCGTTGCCAGTGGCAAACGAAAGTAATCAGAGATCGAATGAATACTTTGATATTCGGGAATAGTTAAAATCATGTGGATGGCGGTGTAATACCATTTTGAATAGTAAATGGCTTGATCTTCAATATTTAACGTTTCTTTGATTTTCATTCGCGTTCGCAGGTCTTCGCGCGCCACTAGTTTTTCATTTAGCATTTCAGTAAAAAAACTTTTAAGATGAGTTGTTCCTGAACGTGCCTTTTGTAGTAACAAAAGAAAATATTCGGTTTCTTCTTTATTGTGGGCCATAAATCGCGAAATCGCTTCGGCCTGTTCAAGGCTCAGCTCATTCGATCCAGATAAAACATGCGAGATAAAGGCAATTTGACAGCCGGCAACTGTGGCCCACTGACTTCTTAATCCGCGTCCCTTTTTGGAAGAATTTTTAAGATAGTCTAAAAGAAACTTACGATAATCATCATATTCAAAGACATTTTTCATACTATTTAAATATATAATAATCTTCATAAAATCAATAATTTATGTATAATATTATAGTTTTACTAAAATATTAACTGGTATTTATAGCAACAAAATCTGTTTTCTAAAACCGGAACAAACTAAATTGATTGTATAGCCGGCTAAATTAATTAATAACTTTTAACGAGGAGCTTTTATGAGTTTTTACTCAAATTCTAACATTGGCCTAAAGAAGATGTGTTTAGTTTTGTCCGCTGTAGCCGCGATGTCTTTTAATATCGCATGCGAAAAAAAAGGAACTTTTAGTTTTTCCGATCCTAAAGGGGCGCATCAGGGTCAGCCTGAAAAACCAGCTGGGGGTGAGCCCGCGGCAAAAGAAGTCGAAGGTGGAATCAGCAGTGGCGGCGGGGGCACGCTTCCCGCAAATCCAATTAGTGTCTTTCGTGTCTATGAAATTGTTCAAGACGCCAAAGCAGCCCTAAGAATGTTTTATCGATTAGAGAACCAAGTGACGGGCGATGACCCGATACTTTACGGATTAGATAAGTTTGTAGTTGGGCCGCGTAATCTCATAACTCTTTTAGAAGAAACCGAAATTGAAGTTCTCAGCAATAAACCCTGTAAAGATAAAAATGGCAATGAAGTTGATGCCAGCATTGTGGCCTCGAAGCCGGGCGCCATTTGTTTAAGTGCGTTTCGAGTTGCGCCAAAATTAATTGAGGAACGTGCACACATTGAAATTCTTGCTTTAATTACGCACGAACTGACTCATATTTTGGGGTCTACAGAAAAAGAAGCCGTTGAAATTCAAAGATACACAGCGATCCGATTCGAAAAAGTCTTTTTCGAAACTTTCGGAAATCAGATGTGGGACATGCGTGAAAGATATTCTAATTTAGGTGCCCTATTAAATCGCGCCATCGAATTTGCTGGGAAAGAAGATTGGGCAGCCACGAATGAAGCCTTGAATAAATATTACATGGATAGCTACTCTTTATTTAATGAGTTGTGGGGCTGGAAGTATCCTTTTTCAATTCATAATTATGACCAGCATATCTATAATAGCATTCAACAATTTCGACTGACTTATCTTAATATCTATATAAAAACCATCATGCCTCCACACGCGGGGCAGGCCTACGATATTCAAGATTATGAAACGACGTTTGGTGATAGCAAAGAATTGACAGTTAAAGAGATAGCTTCGCATTCATCGGGGAGTTGGTTTAAAGATTGTAAATACTGCGACTCCGAAACCGTTACAAAAATTGAAAGTAAAGATGAATTACTAAAACAATTGAACCAACAAAAAGAGTATTACAACGAAGAAAATGATTTTGTTTGGGCACTCAGTTTAGGTAATGCTTTACCGGTTATGAATGGCCCATGGAATAAGTCGGAAGAAAATCCTTGGAAACCCTTTTTAGGAAAATATTCAGCACATCTAATTGGTTGTTCTGATTCAGAGGGCACCGGCGGCGAGCATTTCTCTAAAGACATCGTGGGTCTGGAACTAACTCCGGGAAGTTTGATCGAAAGTGATATTCTAGCATCTGTTTTTTATTCCAACGGGATGTTTACCGAAGGATTCTCGAATAATGGAGTTGATATTTTAGGCGGCGCCAGTGTTAAGGTATCCAATAAAGGCAATTCGGTTTTGCGAACTGCAGAATTGGGCGACAAGTGGGACTTCTACGGAAACCAGGGCTGGAGAATGAAGACTTCCGAATTGAATTCAGTCGGTGGAAAATTAATTTATACTCGTAGGACCGAATTTCAAAACTACAAACAATATGTGGCGATGAATACTTGGGAAAGCTGCTCTTTCCAGTTAACAAAAGAATAAACCGGCTGCGCCACTAATTAAATCAGTCGGCATGTCTGCCGACCGTGGCCACGGCATGGCCACCAAAATTAGTGCTGAATAGTTTTTTTGGCCTGGTAAATGTAAGCAATTCCACCAGTCAAACTGAAATAGCGACTGTTCTTTAATTCAGAATTTTGTTTCATTAATACGATAAAATCTTCGGCATAAGGAAACTGTGCCGAAGAGGTTTGAAGATATTCATAAGCTTGTTTCTGCCCGGTAACCAATCCACCGATCTTTGGTAGAATAGCCGTAGAATAAAATTCGTAAAGTTTCGCAAACAAAGGCATTCTTACCGAACCAAATTCCAAAATCATTAATCGACCGCCTGGTTTTAAAACTCGAGACATTTCGCAAAGGGCCTTAATCGGATTTGCGACGTTTCGAATACCAAAAGAAA
>JAYVAZ010000289.1:0-2017 GCA_043750675.1 Pseudobdellovibrionaceae bacterium
GTCGGGCTCACCAATTGCCAGCGAAATTACATCCACACCTTGGGCCTTTAGGCTGCGTACCTTTGCCATCATCGCAAGTGTTGGCGATTCAGATATCGCGAGAACTTTTTTTGAAAATTTCATGAATGATCCCAACCTATAGTTTGATTTTAGGTTGAATCTTCTTTAAGTCAATTTTGTTTTTAGGCGACTTTTTTAATGGCCGGTTCAGATTCTTCTTCATCGGCTTCGGATTGGCCCAAGGCTTTTCCGATTTTTTTGAATGCGGCGCTGGTAAAAAGATGCGCATGGGAAGTTAAGAATTCGGTCAAAGTAAAATTGAGGCGTTTTTTAATCATTGTTTCAACTAATTCGTGGGAGATAATCAGTAAGGCAGATAAGGGCGAAATTTGATGGGCTAGTAATCCTTTAGGAAATCCGGTACCGTCTGGATATTCGTGATGTTGCAATACGATAATATCAACATCGCTTGGAACTTCACTCATCATTTTTAAAAGATTGGCGCATTTAATCGGGTGACCCATTATCAATTTATAATCTTCTTCACTAAGGGACTCTTTAACGGATTCAATTTCAGATTTTTTACCCAACTTGGCAAGGTCAGGATTTTGAAAATGAATATCGTGTAGCAAAGAAGCCAACACCAGTTTTTCAAAAGTACGATCTGAGGTCCATTTCATTTCCGCGGCAATAGAACAAGCTACCGAAGCCATCATTACACTGTGCGAGGAAAGATAGTTTTTTCCCTTTAATTGCGAATCAGAAATAATTTTCGTTAGTTTTTTGCTTTGTCCGATGGCTTTCATCGTTAGCTTCATGTTTTTCTTCACCAAATCTTGGACTTCTTCTGTAAAACCCAATTTGCCAGAAAGTTGTCCAACTACTTCTTGGATGTCGTTTACATTTTGGAATAATTCTTGATCTCCGACTGAGGAATCCTGAATCAGCTGACTTAAATCTTGATTTAATTTGGTTAGAAACTCTTGGCACTCGGTCTTTTTGATATAGAAATAATTAATTTGCCGACGGACCATATATTTTTCATATTCTTCTTTGGTAAACTTAGATCCGGATTGAAAAATTTTTACAAATTTAGATTTAGATAAACGAATGTAAATGTCGGAAGCCAGCGGTACAACCCGTAGAAGTAGTTCGGTATGAATACGACAATATTCTTCGTCTTCTTGCGACTGCGTGATTGTTTTGAAATTGCCCTTAATTAACGAAATCAGATTATGCGGGATTTCGGTGTGATTCAATTTACCCATGATGTTTAGTTCGGGATAGGTTGCAGCTTCTTTTAGGTTGTCGCCAACTAAAATAAAGGGGGTACTTCCGTTAGTAGAAAGGATATACTTAAATAGTTTTTCGCTTTCCGCATTTTGTCCGGCGACTACTAAGTCTACGCCGGTGTCGTTTAAAAATAGATCGACTATATCAGCAAAGGTCGAACCCTGATGGGCATTGACTCCCATTTGGCTTTCCAAACAGAAAGCGATCATTTTGAGGACTTCTGGATTAGCGTGAAATACCAATACGTTCATTATTTTATCTCTCTACTATTGATCTTATCGGCTTAAGTCGTTAAATGCTGAGGCAAAGCTAGATCTGCCATTGCCTAGAATGGCTTATACGGTTTAAGAATTCTCAAAGTGATACGACGTCGTTAATTTAGAATTAAATTTTGCCTAGAATTGTTGTGTAACACACTAATCCAAATGCCAGACTGGTGCCTACAGTCTGTACCAATCTAGGCAAAAGACCGCCAAGACTTCGGAAGGGGATTTCTCGATTTTTTGCCTGGCCGACAAAATACTGGCCTTCAAGATTTTATGGATGTATTCCAAGTCTTCCGCAGATAAGCAATGAACTGCCGAGTAGTGAAGTCCCTCACTGACTGTTTCTTGTAGATACTGGGCGCCGACCAATACCCATGAGGTTAAAGTTGACTTGAACAATGGCGGCGGGATTCTGACCAGCGCAATTCAAACCATCACCTCAATCGACGGTAAGAGTA
>JAYVAZ010000290.1:0-2860 GCA_043750675.1 Pseudobdellovibrionaceae bacterium
TCAGGTAGCTAAAAATGACGTGCATATGTCAGTCGGTATCGGTGGAACTTATCAGTTGTTAGATAGTTATACTATTTTGACCGAGCTGAACTATATGAAGGGCACTCAAGAAGTTGTTAAAGGAACTGGATATAAGAGCGAAGGTTTATTAGCCCAAGTTTCTGTATCTATCCCGCTTTAATTTAGTACGGATTTGCAGGTTTTGCTGGGATGAACAAAACCTGGGCGAAAACATCATCTCTCTCAGAATCGTTAAGTGTTCTCCGAGAGCAAAGCTGTGTGAGGCCCAATAGCGAAATCTATTGGGCTTTTTTAGGTGCCAGGCTAGGCGCCCCCGGTCTAAAAGCAAAAGGCCTCGTCGGGGCCGTAATTAGAATAACCTTGTGTGAAATTAATTTTCTTACCTTGCAGTCCTTCCGAAGTCAGATTTTTGGTAAAAGTCATTGTTAGCGCATTTTTATTTTCGATAAAAGCCTTTTCACCTTGGGCAAAATCATTAATCATCAACATTTTATCAGGAACATTCCATTTGCCCGAAATTTTAGTGCAAGGTCCTGGCATAAACTGCATATCGTCGGGCTTGTTAAAATAATTCTCTTTGTAAATAGCTAAATAGGTTCCATCAGCATATAGAAATAAACTCATATCGGGACTAACCCATTTTCCATCGGGTCTTTGAAATTTGTAATTCCATTGACTCATCAGGAAACGATATTGATACGTCGGAAAATCAGGATCGTCGCTGGTGTTTTCTTTTTCATAAAGGAATTGTTCAAAGTACGCTTTGTCAGTGGGTGCAGCAAAACTAGATTTGCTGAATCCAACGATCGCAAAACTGGCGATCAGGGCCAAAGAAAGTGTTTTGGTTATTAAACGGTTCATAAATCTCCTTACGGGGTTGGTGAAATAAGCATAAGAACACTAAGCGGCGAATTAAAAATAAATACGGGCTCTATTTTGGATTGGGCACCCATGCCTTGGATGGTAATCGAAGTAGGAGTCATATTTATGTAAACCGACTTTGAAGCGGCCCGAGAATTAGGTGTAAATGTTCCTGTTAAACCAGTTTCCGTTGTGAAAGGTCCATACATGAACGAACGAAATAAAGTTTCCTTAGGAGTAAAAACGTTTTGCTCGTCGGTAATTTGCAAAATGGAAACGGGTTTACCCCGGTGGTCGAATAAAACTGGCGTGATGCCACGAATTTCACCGATTTCTTCTTTGCTGGAATTAGCGTCTTTCTTCGCAAACACTTTCCAGGTGCCAAACATGAAGGGAGCGTTTAAACCGATACATCTTTTATCGGTAGCAGAAAACCAACTTAGGGCTTTGGCCGAGACTTCGCAAACTTCGACTTCTTCATTGGGTCGCAAAAACGCTTCTATCGGTGCTTTCTCGTAGTTCGCATAAATATTTTTATTAAGGATTTGATCCAGGAAAACTTCAGACATCAGCCCTGAACCGGTGTGTGGAATTCCGAATATATGTCCCAGTTCATGCAGTACTGCGTATTGTAGGATCCTAGGATGCAGCCATGCTTTTTCAATTAGGTTTCCAGAGTTTTCATAGGACTCAGTTCCCAAGTCAGACGAAATAAAGACGAAACCTTTGGCTTTTAGATTTATGACATCATAATCGGTCCGAACTGTGACCCCAATATATTTTTTAGGATTAACCAGGTGGGCGATCTTTTTAGGGGTTAAGGTGCCGTAGCCAAATAAAAATTCAATGTCTACGCCTGACTCTTCCCTATTGCCAACCACAACAGGGCAAGGTCTTTCGATAAAGTCTTGGGTTGCTAAAGCGATAACCCCATCGGTGGTGAAAGCCGATATTGATTTGCTAAATTCGTTTTTCCAATATTGAAAACCTAGTTGAATCGCACTTTGAACATCTTGTTTCGTGGCGGAAAATGTTGACTCATCAATGCGGATACAATAGTTCACAACGGTCGTATTTTTAACGAACCAAGGGTTCTTGCCATTTTTAAATAGTTCGCCACCTGAAGAAATCCAACCACCTTGGGCCAGGGTTACCTGGGCAAAAAAAGACATGAAAAATAATGCGAATAGAGAAAAAAGAAATTTTGTCTTCATAAATCCTTATTTAGTTTTACTGAAATTTTCTAGCCGGATCCAAGTTTGTGTACCTAAACGGAATCGCGCTATTTGACCAATTGCTGTGGAAGTTTTTAGAACCGTAACCACTCCCTGGAAGGGCGTGCCCACATGATTCGGCAAGGTAAAATCGACAGTAACGTTCATTGCATCGATGATCACTCCGTCAGACAAAGTATAAGTCGTGGGACTCATGCCAGTGACAACCACTTTGCCATCATATCCAACAAAATCAGATAAGGTTTCTAAAAACAACCAAGCCATGTTCCCTTTGTGACTTTCGAAGTTTGCTTTGGAAATTTCCCAAACACGACCGTTATCAAAATTTATATTTACACCATCATTAGTGCAGTCATCGACTACACCGGCTGTTTGTAGAATGCTATTGGTTTGATAAAAACTGTAACAACCATCAGGACTACAGGACAACTCGGCCTGTACAACGGGGGCGAAATAATTCACTTCACTATGGCAGGCAAGATCAGTCTGAAAACTTTTATTACCAATAAAGCCATTTAAAGTTTCCATGATATTTTTTGGATCACTGAATTGAGTCGTATAGGCGAAAGAAGAAAAGCCAAATAGACCAGATAGAAAAATTAAAGATAAAACTGATTTCACGAAGCCTCCTAAGAATGTCTTAAAGGCTATTGTCCGATGACAGCGGAGTCAATAGTTAACTCCGCAGTTTAATTCGAGATTGAAAAAGGATTAAAGTTTATTGAATTCATTTATCTGTGCAA
>JAYVAZ010000291.1:0-6898 GCA_043750675.1 Pseudobdellovibrionaceae bacterium
GTGGTCATGGTTAAATTATAAAAACTTAATTTCTGCGGGCTGATGACCTGATAATTGGGGCCACCACAGTTCGCTTGCACATAAATATTCTGATTGGAACTGTTCGGAAAATTAAGTGTACTGGCCGCTGCAATATTTAAAACCACAAATGAAGCCCCTTGCGCTTCACTTAACGTTGTAGTGCCAGTGGTGGCATTAAAAGTCGATGCCCCTGTCATAGTAATTCCACCACTGTTAAAAGTAATGGCGCTGTCACCACCATTAAAAGTTGCCGCCCGTTGCAGCCATCCTGATGACCCCACAGTTAATGTAATTCCTGCTGCCTGCGTGATCGTTCCGGCAAAGCTAGAATTCACTTGAACTCCGCCTACACTAACTGCGACGTTCATTGTCGGATTGCAATTGGTCGAACATTGATTATTAAAATAGGCTACATTTGCCGCTGTCGGCACGGCTGCACCCAACCAATTTGCGGCTGTATTCCAATTGGAATTTCCACCGGCTCCGGTCCATGTAAATGGAATCTGAAAACTAATATTCACAGTACCGGTTGCCGTTCCGCCGCGTTTGTCCGTAATTACATACGTAAAGCTGTCCGTCGCCGGAAAATCACTGGTTGGGGTATAAGTAACAGTAGGACCACTTTTTACAATGGTACCCGCGGTCGGACTTGTAAATGATTGTATCGATAAGGCATCACCATTTGCATCGGTATCGTTAGCAATAACATTTATTAAAGTAGACGTTCCTAAGGTAGTGATATTAATTGTTTCGTTATTCGCGACAGGCGCGACATTAGGGTCGTCGGTAATGGTCACCGTATGCACGTTAGTATCGCCAGCCTTAGCATTCGTTGGCGTGCCCATACTGACAATAATGGTTTCATTACCTTCAGTTAAATTATCACTGTAAATACGGACAGGTACCGTTAATGATATATTACCTGCCGGAATCACGGCGCTGCCCGAACTTAAATTATGGTCTGTGCCCGACGTCGCTGTACCAGTAACCACGTAAGGGACACTGACGTTTTGTGGGTAAGAATTCGATAACTGAAAAATTAGATTCGCTAAACTAGTACTGTTGACTTCTTCTTTGTAAAAAATATTTACGTTATCTTCGGCCGCATTGTATGATTGCAATATCCAATCCGCTGATCTCTTTACATTCGAAATTTTTACTTCATCGATCAAGGTCGAAGCGGCGGAAACCCAAGCTCCGGATGTAGCTGGCCAATTCGTGTAGAAGGCCATACCCACATAACTGTAAGTAGATGTGAATCCTGTTACCGTACCATTTAAAGATCCGACCTGCGCGCCATCGACATACAAAAGCTGATTGCCGGCGCCCACGGCCAATACCAGGTGATGCCAAATATTATCATTGTAGGTTGCAGTACTTGTAATTGGAGTCGCAGCTCCGTACCATTGCTCGCCACGAAGTTTTCCATCAGTTCCTAAATAAAGGACAGGAACATAACTTCCACCGGCGGCAGGATACAAACCCGTCGACCAGGCAATCAGCGGAACATTTGTTGCCGAAGTCTTAAACCACAGGTCATAAGTAACCGCACTCAAATTGGAAAATAGATTATCGGTCATGCGAATGTAATTACTACCACCTGAAAAACTATAACCAGCTCCAATTTTCGAAGCGGCTAAAGTGGGACCACTAACGGCAGCATCATTATCATTAGCAGTAGAGTCATTTGAGTCTGCGTTTAAATGATATACTGCTAAGTGATTCGCATCCCAAACTGCCGATGGCGTTTGCGCATCCGTCGCCGATGCATTTCCATAATACATCCAAATGTAAGTCACTGTAGGACTTGCCGCAATAGAAGGGACCTTAACCCAAATGGTAGATTCTCCACCGGCATTCCAATTTTCAATTTGATAAGAAAGAAAAGCACCGCTACCGTCAACAAATCGCAAATCCTGCGCCGCCGCCTGCAGACTGGCGTAATTTATTTTTGTCGAATCTAATTTTATTAACAAAGGAAAATCAGTTAACGCTGTAGTTACCGGCGTGATTTCTATTTTTTTTCTTTTCCCCCACGCGCTGACCACTGCGTGCCAGTCAGGAGAAAAAATCCCGTTGGCTTCGCTGAATGTCTGCGATGCGATGGTAAAATTTACGACAGGAGTTTTTGGCATTAGGTGATAAAAAAAGTTTTGTGAATTACTTATCAATGAAAATAAAATAACTGTAATAGCTGCAAAAAAAATCGCGGCCTTTTTTCGGCTTGAGGAATGACCCCCATTGACATTGAAAAAAGTTTTCCGGTTTCGCAAAATCCATCCTACTTTCAGCAGTTTAAGTGCAGCCTTCAGAAATACTTATCGGATTTTATTGACGAAAACTTCAACGTAAAATTAAGGTTTCCGTCTCGGACCGCGACGACGGTAATGTTTACGAAAGAGACGAAATTAAATTCGGGTCGGCGGTAATTCCGCTACCCGAATTAGTTAACAAAAAAAGAAAGTAAATGATATCGGAAAAACTATTATAGGAAACCTGACGACCAAGTGATGTAACAATCAAAGTTAGCACCCTTTTTAACCGCTAAGATTCCGAAGATAGTTCGTGCACCACTGACGGAAGGACCCTTTGCTGGATTCCAATAGTTAGTTGTACAGCCGGTAAAATCATAAGTCTTTTGTATAGTGTCTTCGACTACGATGTTATACATACCACCACTAGTTAAGTTAGTTAAGGCAATCGAACTGCCTGTTACTGAACTTAAAGCATGCGTATTTGAAACCGCTAAATCAACACTAGCCGTAGCACCCGCCACTGCATTTGACTGAGAGGCTATCGTGCCTGCAACGTCTAATTTAACATTCGGTGCGCCAGTTCCAATTCCTACGTTACCACCAGATAAGATAGTCATTTTCACTGCATTGTTAGTTTCGAAAGCCAAACTTTGTGCATCGTTTGTACCGATAGATAAAGTCGCGGCGTAACTGTTACCATCTTTTAAGATTTCATTTCCTGAAGTACCGTTGTCAGCACCGCAAATTGCAAAACCCGAAGCATCAAATTTGATCACTTGGCCAGAGGTACAATTTAATGAACTTAACGCTGAACCGGTACCGTTAGAAATGATTACTGAATTATTTCCGAAAGAACCCGCGCCAGTACCGCCGCGTGTAACCGCCAGATTTGCTTCCGAAGACATCACGCCAGAACCGTCATTGATTAGTACGTGATTGTTAGTTCCCGAAGCCAGTTTAGTTCTTGCGATTGCAGCGGATGCTGATACTTGAGCATTTACAATGGCGCCAGCTGCAATTGACGTCGCTGTCGTACCTGGTGTCATCGTCACATCACCAGTTAAGGCTGGCATACGTGCTGCGGCGATTGTTCCCGTTGTGATTTTTGCGGCATCTAAATTAGGAATTTGCCCAGCTACAAAACCAGTTAATTGACTTCCGTCAACCGCAGGTAATTTTGCCGTACCATCTAATTGTACAACGTTGTTGTTTCCAGTTCCTACATTTAATACCGCAGCTGTTCCTAAACCAAGATTTGTTCTTGAAGTTGCCACGTTGGCCACGTCACTTAAGTTATTAGCCGGCATTAATCCAGTTCCGGTTGGGGTAACCCACGAAAGAATTCCAGCACCATCGGTTTTAAGAACCTGACCCGAAGATCCATCAGCCGACGGTAAAGTCCACACCGTCGAACCCGCTGCTGCTGCCGGTTGAAAACCGGTATAGCCAGAAGCTGATCCAGACATACGAATCGCACCTTTAACATCTAATGGCGCGCCTGGTGATGTAGTACCGATACCGACGTTGCCAGAGGCATCGTAAACAAAATCTGTCGTTGTCGAGTAGTTGCCGCCATTCATGAACACGATTCCCCGATCGTTCGTCACCGGAGCGCCGGCCGAGGCGCAGGTGATAGAAATACGACCAACGCCCCCAGCCCCACCGGTCTGCGAACCTGTACCGCCGGCGCCGCCGGCACCGACGACAATGTCCATTAAACTGGAACCAGGTGGAAGGGTTGCCGTTGAATAGACTTTTTCTACATAAGCACCGGAACCGCCGCCGCCGCCGGCAGTTGCGGCACTAACCCGAGCACCCGAACCCCCTCCGCCTGATGCTGCCCCAGCGATTCCTCCAGAATTTATATTGGTTTGCGAGATTCCGCCAACCCCCCCGCCATTCGGAGCAGAGCCACCGGCACCACTTCCAGCACCAGCGGCATTTGTACCGGCGACGCCCGACGTATTCGTTGAACCACCCACTGCCGTTCCGCCGTTGCTCCCTGTTCCTAACACACCACTTGGACCACCATTTCCACCCAAGCCACCACCCGCAGTCAGTCCGAGCGAACTGATCGAAGAATTGCTACCCGAAGTGCCTGGAGTCCCTATTCCGCTAGAATTGGCGCCGCCACCACCGCCGCCACTGCCCCAGATCCTGACTGTGATTGTGCCAAACGATGCGGGAACCGTAAATGCATAGGTTCCGGCGACATTGTAAGTAGATGATGTATCGCAAGCGCCGCTAGCCGGAGGGTTCGGAACAAAGTTCACCCACGCGGCCCCGTTGTAACCGGAAAAATTGGTGCCGTCCCAGCGAATCGTCCCAGCGTTACTGCTTGCAGTTGTTCCTAGTTTGACAGCGCCATTGACATCAAGTTTCTCAGTTGGTGTCGTCGTCCCTATGCCGACGTTTCCGGCGAAATAGGACGGAGCCGTGGCATCCGATGCATAGAAGGAAAATTTGTTTGTCGCGTTGGTAATCGATCCAGCATAATAGGCATATCCATTCGTAATTCCGTCTGCACCCGTAACTGATAGCGAAGAATAAACTCCGTATCCGTTGCTAATATGATTCGAAGCGGCTCCCGTCGATGAAACAAGCCCCTTCAATCCATAGGCATTGGTAATTGGCGTTCCCGACGCGCTATTGTTTATCATTCCATAGGCGCCAATGGCCGTAGTGACATCCAGACCGGTACGAGTAATTTCGCCTTGTACTCCGATTAATGTGCCAGAAGTATCAGATCCCGTTTTAGTTACTTTTGATAGGAAACCGATGACACTTCCCGAACTTGTTGAGGCCGGCGAAGTCGTCACTAGACTCTTCAGTCCATAGCTTGTTCCCGAAGTCGCTGTCTCTGTTTTGACGACATCAAGAGGTGCTGCAGGGGATGTAGTTCCAATACCGACGTTACCGCCAGATAAGATTGTCATTTTCACTGCATTGTTTGTTTCGAATGCCAAACTTTGGGCATCGTTAGTACCTACCGTTAAAGTCGCGGCAAAACTGTTACCGTCTTTTAAGATTTCATTTCCTGAAGTTCCGTTGTCGGCACCACAAACCGCAAATCCCGAAGCGTCAAACTTAATGACTTGTCCGATTGTACAATTCAAACTTGTTAAAGCCGAGCCCGTACCATTTGATAAAATGATCGAGTTGTTGCCGAAGGAACCTGCACCGGTACCACCGCGAGTAACTGCTAGGTTTGCTTCTGAAGACATCACGCCTGATCCGTCATTGATTAATACGTGATTGTTAGTTCCTGAAGCCAATTTACTGCGTGCTAATCCACTGATCGCAGTTACCGTCGTATTTGCTGCCATTGTCACGTCACCAGTTAACGCTGGCATTCTTGCCGCAGCTATTGTTCCAGTTGTAATTTTTGCTGCATCTAAATTTGGAATTTGTGCTGCCACAAAACCCGTTAATTGACTTCCGTCAACGGCTGGCAATTTAGCCGTACCATCTAACTGAACAACATTGTTATTTCCGGTACCTACATTTAAAACCGCTGCTGTTCCTAAACCTAAATTGGTTCTTGAGGTCGCAACGCTAGCAACATCAGATAAGTTATTTGTAGGATTCAACGGTGTGTAACCCAAAGCCGCTTGTTTACCTGCGAAACTATCATAATCAACTTTGGAAATCGTACCTGAAGTCACACCGGCACCGCTGGCTAAAGGAATATTTAATGTGTGCACATTCGCCGCAGAAT
Organism: Pseudobdellovibrionaceae bacterium; assembly: GCA_043750675.1. Taxonomy (GTDB): domain Bacteria; phylum Bdellovibrionota; class Bdellovibrionia; order Bdellovibrionales; family Bdellovibrionaceae; genus JAYSSX01. The sequence continues at coordinate 5,995 of JAYVAZ010000291.1, forward strand.
TAATTTGCGGTGATAAACCGGCAGCACCCGCCGCGAAAGTTTGCGTACTTGCACCTTGTCCACCTAAAGAAGTTAATCCTGCACCACTCACGCCTAAGGCCTGAACCGCAGAACCATCCCAATATTTTACTTGATTCGAAGTCGTATTAAACCATGAACGACCTTTTTCCGCTGCTGCCCAACCGGCAGTTGAAGGATCGGCTGCATGTTGTGACATACCTAATATTTTACTAGCTGATAAACTGATGTTTCCTGCTGCCGTAACATCAAAGCCACCCATGTTAATCGCGCCGGTCATAGTTCCACCAGCTAATGGCAATTTTGTACTATCGTTAATTGTAATATCAGTGGCACTTGTGATTCTGCCTTTGGCATCTACAACGATCTGCGCTGACTTGTTCGCCGCACCGTAAGTCGCTGCAGTCACACCACTAGTCGCTAAAGTAGGATTTGGATAAGTTCCTGTTAAGTCACCACCCGCGGCACCATTCGGTGCACGACTATCAGTGAATCGGGCATCGTTACCAGCCGCCAAAGTATTAACAGCTGTTCCCACTACTGCCGTAATTAACGGCGTCGAAGTTCCAGTTCCTACAGTAATATAGGCATTAGCCGAAGTTACATTTGTTACAGTCCCTGCATTAACACTGTCGGCTGCGCATATTGCGAAACCAGAAGCATCAAATTTAATAACTTGGTTTAAAGCACAATTCAAAGAAGTCAAAGTCGTGCCGGTACCATTGGCTACCACTACTCCATTAGCACCTAAAGGTGCCGCACCCACCTGAGGAATTTTGTTAGCACCTAAACCAGCATCTACAACCAAGTTGTTCGCTGATACCGTTAATCCATTACCTGTATTTAAAGAAATCGCCGGAGTCGTTCCACCACTGGAAACGATCGG
>JAYVAZ010000292.1:0-1706 GCA_043750675.1 Pseudobdellovibrionaceae bacterium
GGTGGTTTTACATTTGAAACAGACACGGACTTCCTATTGGCGTTCCGATGACTTCACCATCTTGCATAACGATATTGCCACCCACGATAGTGACAACCGGTTTTCCGGTAATCATCATTCCATCAAAAGGAGTCCAGCCGCATTTACTGGCCATGTCTGAATTTTTGATTTCGAAAGTTTTCTTCAAATCTACTATCGTAATATCGGCGTCGAAACCTTCGGCCAATTGCCCTTTATTTTTTAGTTTAAAAATTTTGGCAGGATTAAAACTCATCATCTGTTGAATTTTCTCTAGGCTAATTCTTCCTTGTGAATGATGGTGAAGCATAATCGGTAACATCGTTTGAACTCCGGGCATCCCGGAAGGTGTCAGTGGATATTCCTGACTTTTTTCTTCGACCGTATGCGGGGCATGGTCTGAACCGATAACATCAACGATTCCAGCTTTTATGGCTTTCCATAAGGCGTCCTGATGATGCTTTTCTCGGATAGGCGGGTTTTGTTGCGCAAACGCCTTTAAGCGGTCGTAACAATCCGGCGCAAACAAAGTCAAATGCTGGGGCAGAACTTCTACTGTGGCGATGTCTTTGTAGCCCTTTAGAAGCTCCATTTCTTCAGCGGTGGTGACATGCAAAACATGAACAGGGTGATTATATTTTTTCGCAATTTTTAAAAGTCTTTGCGTCGCCATAAAAGCGGTCTTAGCGTCCCGCCAAATATGGTGATTACGAACATCTTTCGAATCCAAGGCAAGGTGTTTTCTTTCGCGTAGACGATATTCATCTTCGCAGTGAACAATAATTCTTTTTTTAGTATTTCGTATAATCATTTCTAAAGTTGCATCATCTTCGACCAGCAAAGTTCCGGTAGATGATCCCATAAAAACTTTAACGCCGGGGCAAGAGGGCGACTTTTCTAAATAAGGAAGTTCACCAACGTTTTCTGGGGACCCGCCCAAGTAAAAAGCATAATTGCACCAAGCTCGTCCCTTGGCCCTTTTCATTTTATCATCGAAAGCGATTTGAGTGGTGGTTGCCGGAATTGTATTTGGCATTTCAAAAACACTAGTAACGCCACCTAAGATCGCACTTTTGGTTCCTGATTCTAGATCTTCTTTGTGGGTTAAGCCCGGTTCGCGAAAATGAACTTGCGAATCGATAATTCCAGAAAGAGCAACTAGACCAGACCCATCGATCGTTTTTTTTGCATTAAAGTGAGGAATTTGTGAAGAAATTTTCGTTATTTTTCCGTGCTTTACAAAAATATTTACATCTTCAGAAAGGGTTCTTATGTTTTTGATTACTAAATCGTATTGATCCATATAATTCGCAGTATGGACACCTTCTTTGGTCTAGTCATGGACTTTTTTGCAAGTTCTTGACGTGGATTGTCTATCAAAGGACAATAATTTCATGAGCTTAGAGTCCGCTATAAATTATATAATCAGTCATAACGTTATGCTGATTGAAATGCTAATTGGATTGATACTTTTTACCGTTCTTTTTTTGGCTTTTCGCTATTTTTGGGGCGCTAAAGAGAACGAAGAAAGTCCCAGTGCTAATATGGGGCAGCTGGAAGAGACCCTAAAAAAATTGTTGGAAAAAGCCAACTTTGTATCCGGTAATGGCGCAGGCTCGGAAGAGCAAAGTAAACTCGCCTCCGAAATTCAAAACCTCAAAGTTTCCTTAGAAGAAAAACAATCTTTG
>JAYVAZ010000293.1:0-4729 GCA_043750675.1 Pseudobdellovibrionaceae bacterium
CAGCTACCACTGTTACCCTAAGCCCTGGGGTTTATAAAAATGGACTAAATATTAGTGGACAGGCAAAGGTTACTTTAAGGCCCGGCATCTACATTTTAAAAAATGGTTTAAATATTTCTGGAAATTCAGAACTTAGTGGCGACGGAATTTTATTTTATATCGCTGCCGGTGGAATCGATTTTTCTGGAGACAGCACCGTACGTCTTTCAGCGAAGTCCTCTGGTAGTTATGCTAACCTTTTAATTTTTCAAGATCGTAAAAATACAAGTATGGCTTCGATGAGTGGTGGATCAGATTGGTCTGTCGATGGGTTGATATACATGGCTTCTGCACATATAAATCTTTCTGGTAAATGCGTATCCTCGCAGCCAGCTTCTTTAATTGCCGCTAGTTTATCAATGTCAGGCGGGACCTTTGCTTTTGGCGACACTCGCCAAGAAAATGTAACCTGTTTCTAAATAGTTAATTCCGATATTTTTTAATTTGAGACGCCCCCTTGACGGGCGTCTTTTTTTGCCTTATATTTAACTAATTAGTTAATTAACCTAATAGTTAATTATAGAACAATTAACTATGCAATAATTAGGTATAAAAAAGTAACTAAGTAACTAAGTAACTAAGTAACTATGAAAGTCAAAAATGTCCGATCAACTCAGTCTCACCTTTTCTGCACTTGCCGACCCCACTCGTCGGGCTATGTTGGCACGGTTGTCCAAAGGTGAGGCCAATGTTTCCGATTTGGCTGCGCCCTTCATGAATGAAATGAGTCTTCCGGCAATAACCAAACATCTCAAGGTTTTGGAAAAAGCCGGATTGATTACTAAAACTCGTGATGCCCAATGGCGTCCCTGCAAATTGAATGGGGCACCGTTAAAGAATATTTCAAATTGGGTGGAGCTGTATCGAACTTATTGGGAAGATAGTTTTGATCGTCTAGAGGATTATCTGAAAACGGTAGTTCCCATTAAAAAGCATAAAAATGATAACACAAGAAAACCAAAGAAGAAAAAAGGCAAAGGAAAATAGTATGGCAAAGAAGAAATTACCAAATGAACTTTCTCTTACACGTATCTACGATGCGCCGGTGAAAGCAGTATGGGAGGCCTGGACGGATCCTAAACAAGCAGCCAAGTGGTGGGGACCGCGAGGATTTACTATCACTACTCACAGTAAGGAATTAAAACCTGGTGGTATCTGGCATTATACTATGCACGGTCCCGATGGCGTGGACTATCCAAATAAAACACTTTATTTTGAAGTCGAAAAATATGCGAAGTTGGTTTACGACCATGGTGGAAATGATGAACAGAAACCTTTGTTCAAAGTGACCGTATTGTTTTCTGAAAACCTGGGAAAAACAACTATGGAGATGACGATGGCCTTTGCTACCGAAGAAGTAGCCAAAGAATCCGCAAAATTTATCAAGACGGCCGGGGGAAATGCCACTTGGGATCGTTTGGCTGAATATTTAGAAGTGGAATCTTCAAAAAAAGAAATTTTTGTAATCAACCGAAGTTTTAATACTTCGATAGAAAACATGTATGAAATGTGGACAAACCCCGAACATTTTTCGAAGTGGCTCGCTCCAACGGGTTTTAATATGACATTTATACGTTCGGATATTCGCCCTGGCGGAAGTACATTTTATTACATGGATGGTGCCGGACCTAAAATGTATGGACGCGCGAATTACTTGGAAATGAAGAAACCGACTCGTCTTAAATACACCCAAGAATTTTGTGACGAAAAGGAAAACCTTTCCCGACATCCCATGGCACCTACCTGGCCAGCAACGATGATGACGACGGTTGATTTCACTGCTGAAAGTCCCGCTGAAACGCGAGTAACAATTACTTGGGAAGTTGTCGGCAACTACACCAAAGAGGAATTGGATACATTTATTGCGGGTAAAGGCGGAATGACCCAAGGTTGGACGGGATCGTTCGATAAATTAGAAGTTTACCTTCAGCGTTAACATGACCTGGCGCTCATTAGAGCGCTAATATTAAAACGCCTAGGGTCACCAGCGCGCCACCGACTCCCACTTTCCAAGTCAGCTTTTCGCCCAGAAAAATAAGTGACAAAATAATTACGAAAACCACGCTCAATTTATCAATGGGTGCAACTTTGTAGGCTTCACCTAATTGTAACGCCCGATAATAACACAGCCAAGAGGCTCCGGTTGCAACGCCCGACAAAACCAGAAAAATCAAACTGCGAGTGGGTAAAGTCTCGGGGCGCTGCCACTCATTTCTAAATGTAATCAGCAAAGCCGCAACAATCAAAATGACAACGGTTCGAATGAAGGTGGCTAGATTGGAATTTAAATCAGTCACGCCTAACTTCCCGAATATCGCGGTTAAAGACGCAAAAAAAGCCGAAGCCAAAGCAAAATATTGCCAACTAATTTTATCACTCCCCAAAAGACGTCGTATAAACAAACAACGGCCACTATAACCAAAAGAACAAAGCCCATCAGAAGTGGCCGCCAGCCAACTTCTTTAAGTGTCTTTCTAGATAATCCTAAACCAATTAAAAACAAAGTTAAAACCAGTCCTCTACGGGCAATGATTTCTACAAACTGCCCAGCCGGTTTTAAGGAGGGCACCCAGGTCACTACCGCAGCCATAATTAAAAAACCTAAAATAAACCATGGTTTTTTTGTTTTGCTGAAATCTGTTTTTTTGCCAGAGTTTTTCCAAGCCGAAATGGCTAGGGTTACCGGAACAATCCATAAGGCCCGTGCCAATTTTACCGTAGTTCCGACTTCGGCGGCTTCCTTGCCGTAAGCAATCGTTGCCCCGACAACCGAACTGGTATCATGAATGGCCAATGCGCTCCAAAGGCCGAAAGATTTTTCACTTAACATAAATAGGTGACCGATGCCTGGAAAAATCAGCAGCGCTAGTGCATTCAAAATAAATACCGTTCCCAAAGCAACGCTGACTGAATGCGGTTTTGCTTTTATGACAGGGGTAACTGCCGCTATCGCACTACCACCACAGATGGCGGTACCGACAGTGATTAATAATCCGACTTCGTCTTCGACCTTAAAAAACTTCTGTAAGATAAATCCCAGACAAAAAACGGCAGCGATGCTGTAAGCGGTGTATCCGATTCCTTGGATCCCGACTTTAGCCACGATTTCCAAATTCATTCCCGCCCCTAGGCCGATCACTGACCACATCAAAAGTGGACTGGTGTATTTCTGAACAGGGTAAGGATTGGAAATGGTCAGTGCCAGTATAATTCCGGCAAAAAGGGCCATAGCAGGTGAAACCACCGGGAAGAGACAGGCGAGTCCAATTATGGGAATGAGAAGGTGCATAGCTTTCCTAATTTGGGACATTTTTTTGCTGAAAACACTTATAACATATTCCGGTCTAAAGGACTATAGCAAGAATTTAGTAAGTAATTCATAATATTAAGAGGAGTTGCAATGAAATCTAATTTAATTTTACTGTGTCTTTTCGTTTTGTTTTTGGCCTCGTGTGGAAACAAACCAGGATCTAATGGTAATTCTAGTTCCAGCGCCGGCATCCATTCGGTGAGTGGATCAATATCGGGTTTAACAACGGCAGGTTTGAAATTAAGAAATAATGGAGTCGATGAAATTTCGGTAGCATCCGGCGCAACTCATTTTCAGTTTCCTTCCTTAGTAACCGGTTCAGCCGGGTACAACGTATCTATCTGGGCGCAACCTTCGGGTGCAAGTTGTAGTTTGAATCATTACTACTCGCCAGGAATCAACGGCGATGTGGGCGATGTTACAGTCAGTTGTTTACTTACTCCAGCCATCTTGTCGACCGGATCTTTTAGCGGCGGCAGTACTCATTATGTGGGTGTTTATTTAGATTGGTTAGGAAGCGACCCTTCCAGCTATAAAGTTGGTTTTTCTATGGGATCTGCACCAAACGAGGGAGCCGCAATAACCGCAACTGCAGTTGGTGCCTATATGCCCGGTGTAAACGCAGCATCGATCCAAGGCGGCACTCATCCTGCCTACCACTTCATTTGTCCTTCAGACGCTTCAGAATACCGTTCAACGGTTTGTACGAACGCAGTCCTCGTTCAGTAAATTACGCTTTCATCTTTTAATAGGGTTAAATAAAGATGTCTCATATTGAGACATCTTTTAGTTTAAACGGTTATGAACTGCCGTAGAAGCAATGGCGGCATGCCCTACGGCGACTGAAACCTGCGCCAGAGATTTTACACAATCTCCAATTGCAAATAGTCCATGCACTGAAGTTTCTTGGTGTGCATTTACTAGCAACAATCCTTGCTGTGTCCGCCGAAGGCCCTTCAGATGACTGAAGGCCTCAGCGCAAACTTTAAATCCCATAGAAACATAAGCCATATTAATTGAAAATGGTCTTTGATTTTCTAATTTAACGATTAGTCTTTGCTGGTCAGGCTGGTAAATCAAATTTTGAATAGAACCATAATGAACTTTTATTTTAAATTTTTCTATTTTTTCTAAATGTCGGGCGGGAATTTTTAGGTCCTTGGTAATGATAACGTGAAGGCGCCGGGTAAAACCGTAAAGAAATTCTATTTTTTGAAATCCCAAATTAGAGTCTATGATAATCCCGATGGATTTGTCTGATTGATCAAAACCGTCACAAATAGGGCAGTAGGCAATCGCACCTAGGCGGCAAAGGCTATCATAGTCTATGCCTTGCGGATGGCGATCCTTAAAACCGGTTGCTAAAATTACGTAATTGGT
>JAYVAZ010000294.1:0-15548 GCA_043750675.1 Pseudobdellovibrionaceae bacterium
CGCGAAGTCCGCGTGATCGTCGAAGCCAGCAAAGTGACTGATGACCAAACCACAATGTTAGGCCGCGATATCGCTCGGAAGATCGAACGTGAATTACCACACATTGGCCAGGTCAAAGTTGCGGTCTTACGCGAAACTCGATCGGTTGAGATGGCTCGATGATGACTTCAGCAACTCCCAAGGAACAACTTGAGGTTTTGAAATTTGGCTGTGTGGATCTGGTTTCTGAAAATGAACTTTTAAAGAAACTGGAAAAAAGCTACAAAGAAAAAAAGCCACTAAAAATTAAATTGGGTGCAGATCCCACTCGTCCGGATTTGCATTTAGGTCACACTGTAGTTTTAAATAAGTTAAAACAGTTTCAAGATTTCGGTCACAAGGTTCAGTTCCTAATTGGGGACTTTACGGCTTTAATTGGTGATCCCACCGGTAAAAATGAGGCTCGTCCTCCTTTAGCGGCAGAAGTCATTGCAGAAAATGCAAAAACCTATGCTTACCAAATTTTTAAAGTGTTGGACGAAGTAAAAACCGAAATTGTTTATAATTCGCATTGGCTACAAAAACTAAGTCCGGCTGATTTTATTAAATTAAGCGCGCAGTACACAGTAGCCCGAATTTTAGAACGCGATGACTTCACGAAACGGTATAAAGGTGGCATTCCGATTTCTATTCACGAAATTTTGTATCCGCTATTTCAGGGTTATGATTCGGTCCATTTACATTCAGATCTAGAGATCGGTGGAACTGATCAAAAATTTAACCTGTTAGTAGGTCGTGAATTACAGAAGTCTTACGGGCAGGCTGAACAGCAATGTATTATGACGGTTCCTATTTTAGAAGGAACCGACGGCGTTAATAAGATGTCTAAAAGCCTAGATAATTATATCGCTATCGTTGATTCTCCAAAAGATATGTTTGGGAAAACTATGCGCGTTTCCGATGAGTTGATGATTAAGTATTATCAGCTTCTCGCCGATTTTCGTGCACCAGATATCGAAAAATTGAAAGCCGAATTAAAATCGGGAGTCCTTCATCCGCGCGCAGCGAAAGTCAATTTGGCGAAAATATTGATTGCTCGGTTTCACTCTACTACAGCGGCGGTGGCGGCCGAAGATGAATTCAATCGAATTTTCGTTGATAAAGGTTTGCCCGATGTGATTGAAGAATTCGAAATTGAATTGTCCAAACAAGGTCCCGATTTTAAAAATCCAATTTGGATTTGTCAGCTGTTAAAAGATTGTGGATTGTCGTCCTCGACCAGTGAGGCACGTCGAAGTATCAAGGGCCGCGCTATTGAATTAGAATCTATAAAAATAGAAGACGAGCAGTTTAAGATCGAATTAAAAAAAGACAGCAGTTTCATTTTAAAAAATGGGAAAAAGAATTTTCGCAAAATTCTTATAAAGTAGGGTTATGAAAATAAAATTGATTCCGCAAAATATTGAACTTGAAGGCAACTCGAATAAATCCTTAATGCAAATTTGTCATGAAAATGGAATCGCCATTAAATCCATCTGCAAAGGTGTCCCTAGTTGTGCAGAGTGCCGGGTTTATATCCAAGCTGGCGATCATAATATTTTGCCACCGAATAAAGCAGAACTTAACCTCATTGGTACAAGTTACTTCTTGGATGGGCGTCGATTGTCCTGCCAAGTAAAGTGTTTTGGGGACATCACTGTAGATCTGACTGAACAGGTGGACAGACCAGATTCCCAGAACAAAAAAGTTCGCGGTTTCCGTTCGCAAAACAAAACCGAAACCAAAGCCGTGCAAGATACTATGATTTTAAATTCCACTAAGAAATAATTCGCACGGGAAAAACGCAACGCGCTTTTAATCTTGTTGCGACATTTTTTCCAGCAATAAAAGTTAAAATCTAATCTGGTCGATACCGAGATTGCCTGGAGGTGGTATTAACTTTGCTAATTCTTCCTTGAGTCAACTTTGACATAAACCAAGGAGTAGAAAATGAAAAAAACATTATTGTTTATCGCAACTTTTATAAGTATGGCTGCCTTCGCTGATAAGGGTGATACTTACCAGCAAGCGGGTGTACCTTCAGTACAACAGGCGCAACAAAACCAGGCTAAACAGCAACAAGCCCAACAACAGGCCGCTCAGCAGCAGCAAAATCAAGTGGCGCAGCAACAACAAGCTGCCCAGCAACAACAAGCAGCGCAACAGCAACAAGATCAAACCCAGCAAACATTGCCTTTTTTACAGCAACAAAATCCGTCTCAACAATACGAACAATACCAACAAGACAGTCAATCCAGCGCAAATTTAATTATTCGTGATTATTTAGTTGGGCCTAAATACACATCTCGATGGATGATTTTAGGTGAAGTTCAGGCTCCAAAGATTATTTCTGATCGTGTACAACTACAAGTTGGCGGACGTTTAGTTAATGAAGTCTTAATCAGAGCACTAAAAAACCCTGTCGATATCAGGGAAGCCAGTGCGGTTTTAGTTGATGGACAAAGAGTAGATTTATACCGTGCAACCGGAACTTTACGTGAAGGTGGAATACGAAGAATTGATTTAGATTATTACTATTCGTTAAGAGTAGATCATTTAGAATTCGTAGTGACTTCACCTGCTTTAATCGGTTCTCGAGGAGTTTTAGTTACCCATGTGGGTTTAGCTGGAAATTACTAAGTTAGCTTTTATAAGTTTTTAAAAATATAATAGAATGAGCCGCCTTAACAGCGGCTTGTTTTATTTAGAGTAGGTATGTTTAAAATTAAAAAGAAAATCAAAACGTTTAAATCCTTCGGCAAATTCCCACGGCAACATACTGGCAAAAGCATCTAAGATAATGAGACCGTTTTTTGATGAATCCCGTAATTTCAAGCCCTGAAATCGCTGCGCTATTCCTTGGTTCACTTGATTCACATCAGCGTAGTTGGATTCTAATTTTTTAAAATTTACTTCGTAGCCGGGTTGCGAAAAGGCCAAATAGTGTTCCTGTAACAAGTACATCGAAATCGAACGCCCAATAGCCTCGTCTAACTGTGAAAAAGGAAGATGGAAAAAAGCCATCGGTTTTAAAAAATTCATATGCGGACAACCGCTGCTGGCCATAACTAGGCCGAATAAACTTTGAATGCCGTCCTGCAGATCGGTTTCTTTTTGAAAGTTTCGACTTTCGGTAAGAACCACGACGGTGACCTTTTCATAGGAAACCTTGTCGGAAAAAAAGTTTACTAAGTCATAAAGATTAACCGCGATCGGGCAGCGTGGGGTATCTTTGCTATTCAAGGGACAATGCGTACATTTTTTGTAGTCTAGGGCGGTCCATTCCGGCAGTTCTTGTTTGCTGGTTCGCGTGATTTCAAAACTATCCCTATCAATAATTACATCGAACTGTTTTTTTAAAACATTGGGAAAATTAAAAAGATAAGATACTTTTTGGGTATTAACTTTTGGAGCATTAACGGCCGTAGAATCCGCTGTAGTCATAAACTTCCTTATTTAGACATATCTTTTAGATCTGATTTCAGAGACTTCCTTAATATTTCTATTGCTTGATCAATTTCTTCAATCTTACAAAATTTGCCGAAACTGAACCGTATTGTTTTCTGTGCTGCACTTTCGCCAAGACCAATGGCAGTTAACACCTTACTTGTCGAAACCCCATTGGAAAGGCAAGCAGATCCTTTGCTTACGCACAGTTGTGGAAAAGAAGCGGGAACTTGATACTCCGGAAAACTTACGTTTAAATTTTGGACCGAACGATTTGGGCCTACATCAGGACCATTTAATTTTACCGCACCAAATTCGGTTTTAATTTTAGCCCAAAACTGATTTTGAAAATTTTTGCAGAACTCTAAATGCTGGTCAAATTCAGTTTCGATGATTTCACAGGACTTTCCCAGACCGACAATAAGAGGAGTGTTGCTAGTTCCCGAACGCAAACCCTCTTCATGGCCGCCGCCTAAAATTAAGGGCGCCAAAGGAATTTTTTTTGGAGTGATTTGTTCACGATGATAAAGAATTCCAACTCCCTTTGGACCGTAAAATTTATGCGATGAAAAAGTTAAAAAGTCGATTTTTGTTTTTTTCAAATCGATCTTTACTTTGCCAACCGCTTGGGTCGCATCGCTGTGAAACAGGATATTTTTTTCTTCGCAAAACTGACTTAAACGCTCGATGTCTTGAATCGTTCCTATTTCGTTGTTTACCCACATGCAGGAAATCAATTTAGTTTCAGGTCGAACCAAAGTTTTTAAATGTTCAAAGTCGATGAAACCTTGCTGGGAAACGTTTACGAAATCAACTTTTGCCCCAAGATTTTTAAGGTAATTTAAAGTCGCTAACACCGACGAATGTTCGATCGGGGTACTAATAATATGAACTTTGGTCAGCGAGTTTTGTAAAAAATGATCAAATGTCTTTTGCAGAACCCAATTATTAGATTCAGTTGCACCACTGGTGAAGGTGACTTCGTTTGTCGAACAACCTAACAGGTGAGAAACTTGACCTCGGGCTTTTTCTATTGCTTTTGCCGCTTCGAATCCCAATAAGTGGGTCTGATTCATAGCATTGCCAAATTGATTGGAAAAATAGGGCAGCATCTCTGATAAAACGCGAGGATCCATCGGACTGGTAGAATTGTAATCGAAGTAAATCATCTTGTTTCAAATTACGTATATCTCGACTTAAAAACAATCAAAAATTGCAGATTAAATCATTTTAGCTTCTAATATTAGTACCTTAACATATGGAAGAATTATGAGCCTATTTAGCCCCTATTACTCTCTAGAAAAGAAGACTTTACTAAAACAGATCCAATGGCGGAGTTTCACGGTTGGCGGTAGGGAAGTGAAAGCTCCGGACTTTTGGAGTGAAACAGCGGTTAAAATTGCAGCCGACAAATACCTAAAAAATAACGAAAATTCTATCTTAGACTTGGTGAATCGAGTCGTAGCGGCGATTTCAAAGTCTGGTGTACAGCAAAAGTACTTTAGTAGAAAAAACCTGGCCGGTTTCGAAATCGAACTCAAAACTATTTTGCTTTATCAAAAGGCTTTTTTTAATAGTCCAGTTTGGTTTAATGTTGGCCTTTACGACAGTTATAAAAAACGAGGAGATGGGTTTAGTTTTGCTTTTGATTTTAAAACCGGAAAAATTAAGAAACAAATGGGGTCGCTGGTTCGCCCGCAAAGTTCAGCCTGTTTCATACAATCCGTTTCAGATGACTTAGAAAGTATCATGAGCCTGGCAACCAAAGAGGCTCGGTTATTTAAATATGGATCCGGCAGCGGCTGTAATTTTTCCAAGTTACGAAGTTACCACGAACACTTATCCGGCGGCGGCAAAAGTTCAGGTCTGATTTCTTTTTTAGAGGTTTTCGACAAAGTAGCGGGATCGATTAAATCCGGAGGCACTACCCGTCGTGCCGCTAAAATGGTTTGTTTAAATGTCAGTCACCCAGAAATCGAAGAGTTCATTGGTTGGAAAATGCAGGAAGAAAAAAAGGCGTTGGCATTGATGAAGGCCGGATTTACCTCGGGGTTTGAAGGCGAAAGTTACCGGACTGTTTCCGGACAAAATGCCAATAACTCGATTCAAGTAACTGACCAGTTTATGCGTGCAGTTCAAAGCAGTGGCGAGTTGGATTTGATTTTCCCTTCGTCGGGCAAGAAATTTAAGTCCGTTTCCGCAAAAGTTCTGTTTAAAAAAATTGCGGTCGCAGCACATGCTTGCGCTGATCCGGGATTGCAATTTTATGATCAAATTAATAAATGGCATATGTGTAAACAAACCGAAGCTATCGAAGCCAGTAACCCTTGCAGCGAATTTGTTTTTCTGAATGAAACCGCGTGCAATTTGGTAAGTATAAATCTAAAGAAATTTTCCTATCCAGATTTTAATTTAAAAGAGTTCCAACATATTGTGCAGATGATGATTCTTTGCCAAGAAATTTTAGTCGATATGTCGGGTTACCCCTCAGCCGAAATTGCCGAAAAAACGCATCAATTCCGGCCTTTGGGAATTGGTTTTACAGGCGTGGGTTCTTTCCTTATGCAAAATGCAATTGCCTATAAATCCCAGCAGGGAAGAACCGTAATGGCAGGTTTAAGCAGTTTGTTAACTTCTGAAGCCTATTTAGAAAGTCAAAAAATCGCCAAAGTAAAAAAGCCTTTTGAAGGTTTGAAGAAAAATAAAAAAAGTGCCGAGGAGGTGTTGTCGATGCATTCGAAGGCACAAAAAAATATCGAATGGTCGTTGCTACCGCCGGAGTGGTTGGATCAAAGTAAAAACAACTGGGAAATGGTTTTATCAGGATATGCAAAGTATGGTCTGCGTAATGCCCAGGTGTCGGTGATGGCGCCAGCTGGAACAATCGGTTTAGTAATGGACAGCGAAACGACAGGCGTAGAGCCAGAATTTGCGTTGATAAAGGTCAAACAACTGGTCGGTGGGGGATTTATTAAATCGACCTGTTTGTCGATTACACCAGCGTTGCGAAAATTAAAATATCGCGAAGACGAAATCATAAAAATCGAAGAAGAATTATTACAAAAGGGTTTTTCCGCAAGGCTTCGTTCAGAACATCGGCAGATTTTTTCAACCGCAGGGGAAATTTCGCCGACCGACCATCTAAAAATGATGGCGGCCATACAGCCTTTTATTTCAGGGGCTATTTCTAAAACGGTAAATGTCGATGGAAAAACGACAGTGGAAGAAATTGAAAAAATTTATTTTGAAGCCTGGCAATTAGGGTTAAAGTCAGTGGCTATTTATCGAGATGGCTCCAAGTTAGAACAGCCGATGAAGGCGCAATCCTTTACCGACTTCCAATGCTTCGACTGCGGCTAATTCCAAACCGTGCCGAAACTGCACTACGTACGTGGGTTGAACTCCCTATTTGGGACTGGGCTTTGGTGGTCGTCGACTGGTCTAATAGGTTCTCGGTCATGAGGATTATGGATTATGCAGTGACCAAATTGATTAGTTTGATGACTACTTACAAGGTTTAGATAAAATTTTAATTCTCGGAGGACGTATGGAGTATATCTATCATGGAGTTCCAAATAATTTTGAAGGTAAGATCCTATATCCTCTTTTTTCTCTTAGGGAGAACTTTCCATCTTTGTTCGATGCTGAAATAAAGAAGTATGATGATCACCCTAAGAGAAAAGAATTACCTTTTAAGCGAATAAGCAAACTCAACTGCCCACGAGGCGAAGTTTTGCATTTTTCTCCGATTCATCCAACGCTTATTTTTCAAGCTTTAAAGACTGTTTTTCCAGATGGCAACCGCTCAGTAAAGTTTTTTAAAATTCCGATAATTAGGGCCCAAGGTCTTTCAATTGCATTATTTGATATGAATCGTGAAGGCTATGAATTCGGTATAGAGGATCCAGATCATGTTTTTGATTTAGTAAGCGTTGAGAGTTATCGCGAAATTAAAGTCGTTCCTCAGGAAGCCTATACATTTTTTAATGAATGGAAAGAGCGTGGTGAACGGGGCGCACCCGCTTGGGGGAAAATTCCGCACATTTTTATTAGAGGCCCTATAAATGTTACTGAATGCGATATTATAGATTGGCGAGACCCGGCGATTTAAACCTTAGTTATTAATACTTACACTGACTATTAAAGCATAGACTTCTATTGTATAAAAATAGTCTAAGCGTAATCGAGTTTGCATTCTCGTGGATCAGGTAATCGCTTCCCTCAAAGACGGTAAATACTTTTCCATCTTTCCAAATCCAAACTGCTGAGCTGCACGTAATCGATTGTGGCTTGGACAAAGCAATTCAAGATTTTGTAGATCAAAAGATCCACCTTTGGCAAAAGGGATTTTATGTTCTATCTGCAAATGATGTCGAGCCGAGCATTGCTTTTTTGTTTCTGGGTCCACATACTGACATTGGTGCTGATCGCGGTGTTTAATTTCTCTTACTGTCCTTTTGGAAACGTATCTTGATTTAGATTCTGGCTTACTTTGCTTCAACCCCAGCTTACTTTCCGTTAACGCTGTTTGACTTCGCGGTGATTGCGCTCTGCGTGCTTCTTTCTTGAGATTTTCCAGAGTTTGTTTGGTCATCATTTTAAATAGTTCAAGCTTGGAAAGTGGTTTACCTAAAAGCAATTGGATTTCTTCAAGTTCTTTTTGTAACTCTGCATCGATGATAAATGTAATCTCGGTTTTATTTCCTTTGATCGGTTTTTCAATCTCTACCGGTTTTGATACAAACCCATCTGGTTTTTTTTCGGCTAAAATTCGTTCTGTTATCTTTGTGGTTTGATTCGCTAATGATGCGACCATTTCCTGTTTTTCGCTTTGAGTGGCTTTAACTTCACGGAAATGCGCATTCATCATCGAGACTTGAGTTAAATTTAAATTACCATTTTGAATCTTGGCTTCAACCTCGGGAATTTCCTTTAGTAATCTCATCGCGCTAATTCTGCGCCAAGCGCTGCCTTCAGAAAGTTTAAGTTCTTTAATGCAATATTCTTTCAAATCTTTAAATCCCCTTTGCGCATAAAGCATTCGCTTTTCATTTTCACGCAGATGCCAGAGGACCTCGATAGTGCTGAGCCTTTCTTTGTCTGCCGCCAATTTTGTTTGTAAATGCAGTTCTTGATTGGATAGGTGTTTTAGTTTCATTGTTTTCTCCTGAGTTAAAACTGGTCATTCGTTATAAAAAATGAAGATATCATGAGTTTTAATTTTCGGTTTTTTGAGTTTTTTAGATTGGAAAGTACCTTTCGGAACAAGAGAAATAGATAGGTTTTAGCTTACAAAAATGAACATCAACGCATAGAAACTATACTGACCAGTGCCTTCTTGTTCGTGCAAAAATATTTGAATTACGGCTGATTTAAAAACTCAAAACAATGGTCAAATGAAAAGTTTCTTGACGCAAATATTCCGTTTGAGCTGGTTACGAAGCTAAACCTTTGTTGTTCATCAGACGCTCATGCGAATACTTATTCTTGATGGAATTGCTCGCCTTAAAAAGGCAGCTTAAGATAATCAAAAAGCGATCTAGGTTTGAAAATTTACTGTATTGATTATACTTAGAAAAGTTTATCAATGGAAACCACTGGATGCCATTCAAACATTGGAAATTAGGTTTTGGGACAATATTTTTAATTAATTTTTCATAGCTGGGTTGCATCTGATTTGATTAAAGTGCTTTGCCTCATTACACATTAGCGCGAAGGGAATTTTTTGTAAATATAGGTGGCCAGCGTTTCGTCAAGCCGCTTGATAAAAGGAGCGGCTTCCTTTAATTGCGATTTATAAAACGAAAGTTTTACTTCGACGTAAGGTTTATGAACCCGGTATCCCTTTGTTAAAGAACAGCCTTGCAGGGCCGCTTCGGTACGGAAGGCAATTTCTGATTCGCCAGCATTTTGGCAGTCCCAAGAATAAGTCAAGTAGGGGTCAAGATCTTTGCATAATACTTCTAATTGCTGGCTAATATGATCAGCCCACAAAGTTTCAATTTCCAAAGGTGGCCCGGGCAGCACATACAATTTTTTATTGGAATATTTTCCCGCAAGATCCAGGCAGAACGCATTTGCGGTTCCGGCATTATTTGTCAGGATTTCAGCACCAACCGGAAAGAAGGCTTGTTGTTTTTGAAATTCTCTGATTATAGCGCCGCGATTTTTAAAGATTTCAACGATTCGGTCCCAAGAGGCTGCATCATATTGCAAGGCATTCCCCGTCCACTTTGCGATAACTTCTTTGGTGAAGTCGTCGGTTGTGGGGCCAAGTCCGCCGGTTGTAAAAATCAAATCACTGCGGTCTGCGGTAAAGTCCAAAGATTCTAGAATCAATTGTTCGTGATCAGGAACTGCTAAATGAATAACGGTTTCCACTCCTAATAATTGTAATTTTTCAGAAATCCACTGAGCATTTCGATTTAAAATTTGACCTAAAGTCAGCTCAGTCCCGATTCCAATGATGCTAGCTTTCATAAGCATGTATGTAACACAAGATTTGGACTTAAAAAATTGTATTTTCATTAGGCCGGTGATACACAATGAGCTCAAAAAAAACGAGGTGTGTCATGGTTTCCCACGATGAAAATGATGTTTTTTCGGGCAGAACAGTTAATCTGCAAACATTTGATTTATATAATCCGACCGAAGAACATTCTATGCTTCGCGAAACTGTGCGATCGTTTACAAAATCTGAAGTCGAACCACAAGCGCTAGAACACGATCGTAAAGAAAAATTTAATCTCCCGCTATTTAGAAAATTAGCCGACTTGGGTCTACTAGGAATCACTGTTTCGGATAAATATGGCGGCTCGGGAATGGATGCGACCGCGGCAGTGATTACGCACGAAGAACTTTCCTATGCGGACCCGGGTTTTTGTTTAGCTTATTTAGCGCATTCGATGCTACTGGTGAATAACTTTTCTGTTAATGCCAGCGAAGAACAGAAAGCCAAATACCTTCCGAAAATGTGTGATGGTTCTTGGGTAGGGGGTATGGCGATGAGCGAACCCGCCATCGGAACTGATGTGATGGGTATGCAAACTACTGCCGTAAGAAACGGTGATTTTTATTCTTTAAACGGCCGCAAAATGTGGATCACTAACGGAACTATCGACGAAAATGGTACTCCCGCTGATTGTATTTTAGTTTATGCCAAAACCGGTGAAAAAAACGGCCGGGCCTTGATTTCTTCTTTCCTAGTTGAAAAAACTCATACTGGTTACAGTGTAGGACAAAAGATTCGCGACAAAACCGGAATGCGCGGATCCAACACAGCCGAATTAGTATTTGATAATTGTAAAGTCCCTGTAGCCAATTTGATAGGTCACGAAGGTGATAGTATGTTGCATATGATGCGCAATCTGGAATTGGAGCGACTGACTTTAGCGGCAATGAGTTTAGGTATTGCAAAACGTTCTATTGAAGTGATGAATCGTTACGCGAAAGAGCGTGAAGCCTTCGGGAAACCACTTAATTTTTATGGTCAGATTCAAAAGTACATTGCTGATAGTTATGCCGAATACATGGCAGCAAGATCTTATGTTTATGATACCTCTAGAAAAATGAATTTGAATAAAGAAGGCAGTCGCGTTGATTCTGACGGGGTTAAGTTGTTCGCAACAACCATGGGAAAAAATGTAGCCGATCGGGCAATGCAAGTTTTGGGCGGATACGGGTATGTTGGTGAATACGTGGTGGAAAGACTTTGGCGTGACGCCAAGTTACTGGAAATTGGCGGCGGCACTTTGGAAGCTCACCAAAAAAATATTACTCGGGATCTGGCTAAAAATGCCGAACTTGTGACTCGCTAATGTTTCCTTACCAGGAAGTTATTAATGTTCAACCGCAGATAAAAATTCACTATTTGGATTTAATTAAAAAGGCCGAACAAATCCTGACCCCAGAACGCCAAAAAAAAATCCGTAAGGTGGCTAGTGAAAGATGTTTTGCGGTTCAGGTGGTGCTGGAAAATATTTATGATCGCGGCAATGCTAGTGCGGTGATGCGTACGGCTGAGGCCTTGGGTTTTACTCAATTTAATATGATTGAAACGGGTGAAAAATTTAAAAATGCTAACCGGGTTACTCAAGGTGCGGAAAAATGGATTGACGTTAACAAATGGAAAACAACTAGTGAGTGCATCCAAAAACTAAAAAAAGACGGATATCAAGTAGTAGTGACCCACTTGGATGAAAAAGCCAAAGCCATTTCGGAGGTGGATTTTTCAAAACCAACAGCTTTCGTATTGGGAAATGAAAAAGACGGCATTAGTTCGGAAATGATCGAACTGGCTGATCACAAAGTCATTATCCCGATGTCGGGTTTTGTTCAGAGCTTCAATATATCGGTAGCTGGGGCCCTGGGACTTTATCATATTTATCAAGACCGCAGTCGAAGGCTTGGCAAAAGCGCCGATGTTAGTGTAGAACAAGCGGAAATTTTAACCGCCGAATACTATGCTCGAAGTATTGATAGTTTAGATAAACAGATCGAAATTTGGTTACAGCGCAACGAAATTAAAAGAGTTTAAGGAATATAATGGGATCAGCGAAAAAAAATAAAAAAGCCGGAAGCAGTAAAAAAATATCAACCCAAAAGTCTTCTCCGAAAATGACTTATTTGCCGGAAGATCCACAGAATCAAAAACTATACGGAGAAATTGCCGTTGAAAACGCTGAACTGGAAAGATTTGAAAACCGCACAACCGTAAGACGTTACACTATTGATTTTAGCTGCCCCGAGTTTACCTGTTTATGTCCGCGCAGTGGATTTCCTGATTTTGCGACGATTAAAATTTCTTATGTTCCTGATCGTTTTTGCGTGGAATTGAAATCTTTGAAAATGTATATCAATGGTTTTAGGAACAAAAAAGTTTTTCATGAAGAGGTTACTAATGGAATCATTCAAGACATGATTGATTTATTAGATCCACATGAAATCACGGTGATCGGGGACTTTACGGTGCGAGGAAATATTCACACCGTAGTCACAGCAAAACACTCTAAATAATTATCCGCCTTCAGAACTATTAGTTGCCGGTGTCTACCGGTCTTCCCGTAATGCTTTCGTCACTAAGGTCTTCACAGCGCATAATTCCGTTAGCCATTTTTTGGTCTAATTTTTCATCGCCGACAGGGCCGTCGAAAAGACGTTTGTCCAATGAATGAATAAACTCCTCCGCGGGCCGCTGTTGTATTTTCTGATTCGCTAAATCAGTTAAGTGGAAAAATACCAAGTATAAATATTTTTCTGTCGCTAGTCGCGCCAAACGGGCCTCATGTTTTAAACAACCTATTTTTTCGTCGTCTGTAGTTGGGTAATCGGAACCTTTGCTGCATTGAATGGATTTTTCATCGGGCCAATTGGCTTTAGTTAAAGCAACTTGTTCTTCTTTTTGATTCCAAATTACATCGCGCGAATCTAACTGCCCGTGCAGGCATAATTTCGACTTTTTTTGAAGCTGAATATCGATCGACTTTGCCATTTGGTTTCCGTAGAAGCAGATGTCTTTTAAGTTATTATTCTTTTCAACATTGTCACGGACAGAGTGCGCTGCTGAAAAAGAATCCTGAATTGTGTGGGTTACGTGCCCCAATAAAAATAAAGACTTTGTTTTGTCGCCGGCCTGCCATAATTTGATGGCTTCAGAAGTCGCGAACTTGATGTTTTCACGGGCTCGGATACAGGTGGCTTTCGCAGAAGCCAAAGTGTATGTGCCCGTATAATTACGTAAAAAATGTGCTACTTGATTATCAGCATTTTCGTATTGATCGAAGTAGGGATTTTTCCAAAATTTGCTCAAATCCATCACCGTCGTTTGTTTTGGGAAATCGGTCGCAAAGTTACCGTGAATTAACATGTTTTTTGAAGAGTAACCAAACAGACCTTTAGGAGCGGGATCCAAGTCAGTAGTGAAATCTTCGCTATTAAATAATTCCAAAAAGCCTAAATCGGAAAATTTCTTTAATATATTGTTAAGTGCTTGCCGAGTAATTTCCTCATGGCCACTGTATGCACTTGAGACAAATGACATTTTTGGCGCGGTTTGAAAACCACATAAAGAGAGTCCTGCGATGCCTAATGCTATAATATTGAGATAAACGTTCTTTTTCATATTCAACACCTTTCATTGGTATATTATTTATCAAGTTTGATACCAGAAAAGGTGGGGGGGGATGTTACAGCTAAACTATTCGTTGTAACCAGACGAATTTCAACAGCTTTTCATCCACGGGTAGCTCGAAATCCAAGGTAAAATCGACCAGATCCAATCGTCTATATTTTAAACGAAACCCCAGTTCTGTTAGAAGCCCGTCGATGTTTTTTTGGAACTGTTCTGCATCCCACTTTTCAAAGTTGGTTGAGAATAACAGTAGGCCGTCTATATCTAAAAGTTTCAGGCAGGACGAAATCAAGGTTTTGTAGTCCTTATCAATTTTAAAGGTTTTTCCTTTATTATTCCTTGAAAAGGAGGGCGGGTCGCAAATAATCAAATCAAATTTCTGTCCATACTTTTCGCACTTCTCTAGGTAAAGAAGTGAGTCCATTTTGATGAAAGAATAGCCGGGATCTTCGGGGTTTAGACCGTTTTGCTTGAAGTTTTCTTTTCCCCACTCTAAAAAGTTTTTGCTAAGATCTACACTGATTACCGATTTGGCCTGCCCAAGGGCCCCGGCTAAACTGAACCCGCATGTGTAGCTGAATAAATTTAACAGTTTTTTGTTTTTAGAGTTCTTAAAAACAAAACTTCGATTCGAACGCTGATCCAAAAACAACCCCGGACTTAGGCCGACTTTAGATTTAAATACAAATTGTGCGCGGTAATCCTGGAAGGACTCTGTGGCGATCCAAGTTTCGGGAATTTCGGTTTGGGTACCCAAATCTGATCTGTAATCACAATGAATGAGGCTCAGTTTGTTTTCGTTGGGGTTGTTGCCTCGATCGTTCATTGTTCTTAGCAGAATTTTTTTGCGGGAAAAGCGACTTAAAAACTTAAGTCGCTCGGAATCCTGCCCGGTTAAAACTTTTTGCTCGTAATCGTAAACCCAGAGATACTCGCCAAACTGATCCATTCGAATTTTTTCTTCGAATTCATGATGGACCAGGCGCAAACATTGATTTTCATTATTTAAAAATTGAAACAAGCGTTCACGTCGATCCAATGCGGAAAGATACCGAATCAACTCGGGGTCACGAAATTGTCCTAATCGATCAAAAAAGATAGGGACGGAAGTTTGCCACAAAGGTAGGTCAGGCAGTTTCAGTTCGGCTGCGTGCAAGCAAAGATGTGGAAATGGGCTACCGCCGTACAAGGGGTCTCCTACAATATTTAATCCCAGGTCTTTCGCATGCAATCGAATTTGGTGTGGTTTTCCTGACTTTGGATAGGCACTCCAGACGCTGAAGAAAGCAGAACGTTTTATTCGGCGAAATTCAGTTTCGGCATTTGGTATTTCTTTGGGGTTGCTGAAATGCTTTTTTCCCTCTTGGGTAATTAATGAGCGATGTAAAAAGTAATCCTCGTTCTGGTACTGATCTTTGTCGGTTACAAAAATATATTTCTTAAAAACGTCATGTTTCAGGAAGAAAGCGCTGTATTTTGCGGCAGCTTCTTTGCTAGTTGCAAAGGCGATACAGCCCGTAGTGGTCTGGTCTAAGCGGTGAATTGTAAATAGAGTTTGTCCCAGGAATGCTTGTAAGTATTCAATAAATCCCCATAGCGTAGGGCTGGACTGATGTGTGGTCAAACCTGCCGGTTTGTCAGCAAAGACAAGATCATTGTGGATTCGGATGCGGGGATTCATACGGCTAATATAGCGGTTGAAACAAAGCGTTGCCACCAAAAACAACGTGATTTGCCTGTTAGGCTAAGTTAAATTTCGTCCTTTGCTATTTCAAGCATGCGGCCGTAGCTCAGCTGGATAGAGTACTTGGCTTCGAACCAAGTTGTCGGGAGTTCGAATCTCTCCGGCCGCACCAATCGCGTTTACCGGGAAATAATGTTACCGGGAACGTACCAAAAGGCGACGAAGGAAGTAGTGTTTCAAAACTAGACGAAAGTTCTGCTTCAATCGATA
>JAYVAZ010000295.1:0-4298 GCA_043750675.1 Pseudobdellovibrionaceae bacterium
CACATCGACGCCCCGGTCGAACGGGAAGAAGCGTCCTGGTAACGAACAAAATTAGTTAATTCGCGTTTATTTTGTTTATCAACCCCTATCAAAATAAATTTTTCACAGTCGGACAACCTAAATCCTGCCCAACCCACCTTGTAAACCCATTTCTGGTCATCAAATAACAAGTCCGTTTGTGCCGTAGCCAGATTCATTCGGTAAAATTCATTTTTAAACAACCCGTTTTCAACCGGGTACCGATTCGAAAAATACAAAGTTTGATGATCCTTAGTCCAATTAAAGGCCCTAGCATCTTTAACCGAAGTTAGCTGCGTCGCACCCGCGTCCAACTGCGAAAGATCCAGTTTAAACAGATTAGAAAATTCATTATGTTTTTCGTCCAATAGAAAATAGAATAACTTTTGTTCCGGAAAGTATTCGACAAATTCAAAATTACATTTGGCAAAATCTGTGGGCAGAATCCGTCTCGCCATCGACAGGTCTATGATTTGCGGCTGATGCTGCAAATCCAAATGAAATAAATAAATGGATGTTTCTACCGACTTCAGAAAAAAAAGATGCTGCTGATTATCTGATAGATAGATTTTTTGAAGTTCCTGCGCTCGAATGTATTTTTCGGTTTGTTCCAGGTATTTTTGCATCCACCCATTCAACAACTGAATGGGTTTTCATGCAACGAAAAAGTCGATTTCTTAAGCGGTTATTGACATGTTCTTGTCATGTTGTCGTAAGTCTGAAGCGGATTTTCACAAACCGACTTCGTAACCGTTTTGGTTCCGGCATCGTTACAATAAATTGCCGAAAGATAACCTCCGGAATTATCTTTGGACCAACGAACCTGCTCATTCGCCAAACAAAAAGGCTGATCGGCAACGGCTACCGTTATAGATTGCGAAACGGTTTCACCCATTCGATTAGTCGCATGTAAAGTGACCACTTTAGTTCCGCCAGTTACAAATGCTACATTCAATGCAGATTCTTTTCTTAAATAGAAAGTCTCCGAAACGTAAGGCAATTTTATACTTTTCATATTATCTGTCGCAGTTACGTTGATGTGACTGGCATATTGAACGGCCCAATTCAAGCTAACGTTTGCACCTACTGCAACTTCGGCACTATCATTTTGACTAAATGAAGAAATGATCGGGTTACTATCAGATGTAATACATGGTAACTCTATCGTTCGGACCACGTCGGCCTCTGATGGGATTACGCTGGAAAAAGTCACTTCATATTTACTTTTGGTCGCTGGGCAATAGTTTTCAGCCTTTAACCAAGTGATATCTCCACTAGCGCTGATATATTTTGTATCTGGTTGAAAGTTGTTTTTTGGATTATTCAGCAACCGGGCTTTCCAACTGGCTATCCCTTTTGCTGCACTCCAATTGATCATTGCGCTTTCGCCAACACCATAGTCAGCCGCATTTAAGGTCAAGGTCATTGGAATGGTCATGGCCGTCGGGACTACCAGTCCTCTGGTCACTGTAGAAACGCCACTTGCATTGGTTGCTTCCAGAATCAAAGTTAAAGACGGCGCCGAAGGCGGAATATTTAAAGTATACATTGTTTGACCAGTCAGATTCACTTCTACAAAAGGCTCGAAATTTTGACCCGTTTGCAAATCGATCGACATACTTTTTAGTTTCAAAGAGGTTGCACCACTAACATTAAATGTAAGATTGATGCTGGTTCCTGGGCCCGTTACTTTGTTTGAAACTTCAAAACTGCTGATGACTGGTTTTCCCATGGCTCCATCAGCCAAACTGTAATCCGCAGCCATTGATGCTATCCATTTTTCAAAGGCCGCCTTCCCGTATGGATTCACGGTAAGGATGCCGATCTTTGGCATTTTTTTGTTGGCGAACTTTTCATAAATTATACTCGACGTAGCAATTTTTCCTGGCATTAACAACGCCGGTTTATTAGCAATGGCCAACATAATGGGCTCTTGGCTTTGGCTTAAGATTCCTGACATGTGTTTAAATCTTTGCGCTGGCGCCGGGATACTGCCATTGACTGCTGGGTTCACTCCAGTATGGCAATGCGCGCAGTTTCCCTGCATATAACCCATTGCTGCTTTAGCTTCGGCCGTATCGGCCTTAATTTCGTCTAAGTTTTCCGGAGGATTAGAAAGTAATTTTTCTGACTTCAAAGTATTTAAGTTCACTTTTAAATCCACATTGGATAATTGCAAATAGCTGAAACCCAAAACCGTGTCTTTCGCCCCGCGATTGTGACATTGAGCACACTGCAATGGATCAGCCATCCGATAATTGGCCGCAACATCGGCCGCCTGGTAAATTGCGTTTTCACCCATTGTTCGATCGTAAAAAGAAGCTACTGAAGCGGCCAAAACCAGAAGATCAGCATCGCTTTGGTCCTTTTTCCAAACATAGGTATAGGTTTTCCATTTATCAAATCCTACTCCTGCTAAAACTTTTTCCATCATCCGAGTTTCAATTTTTTTACCTTCGTAAGAAAATTCTTTTAAAGTGATTGTTCCCACCGGATACGCCCAGTTATCCAGATCAGTGGTATCAATTTTTTGTCCCGCGGGAATATAAATCCAGCGACGTTTAGATGCGCCATCACTATATAAAGGATACTGTGGTTTATACTCTCTAAAATTCAAATAAGTTCTGTCTAAAATAGAAGCTAAGGCCGTTTCAGAAAATTTGGTTTTAGGACTGGCACCCATTGTAGCGATTTGGACAACAATAGGTTCAATTTTACCCTCTTCTACAAAAGTGGCATCACCGCCGGAACTTATAGTTAGCTGTTTGAATCCTTTGGAGCAGTTTTGAAATGAGAATATACAAAAAACAAATAAGGCGATGATTACCGCTATGGCGGCTCGTTTTTGTTTCATTGGAAACCCCTTTACGGACTAAAGAACATATAAACAGTAAGCTTCTTATCGGAATAAAACGGCGTAACTTGAATCACTGTTCCAGAATGAGAATGTTTCTTTGCGACATTTTGTCAAAGTCCTTGTCTGCCTTAAGAAAGAGACTTTAAGATGTTGCAGTCTGACAGTATTCGGGAAAGGCCGCTATGAACCCAATTGAACTTATCAATGTAAAAAAAGAATATGATCTAGGTAAAGTAAAAGTACCAGCGTTGAAAAACGTTACGCTAAAAATTGAGGCCGGTGAATTCACCGTTATTGCCGGTCCTTCCGGAAGTGGAAAAACAACTATCTTAAATTTAATCGGATGTGTAGATACTGCCAGCAGTGGAGATGTTTTTATCGGGGGCAAAAAAACATCTGACCTTAGTGATACCGGCCTTACGGATCTTCGCCTCAATACCTTAGGGTTTATTTTTCAGTCCTTTAATTTGATTCCGGTTCTGAACGTTTTTGATAACGTCGAATTTCCCCTACTGCTAAAAAATAAATTCACCAATAAAGAACGCAAAGAAAAAGTTTTGCATTTTATTGAAAAGGTAGGGCTGCAGGATCACTTGAATCACCGTCCCGGGGAACTTTCGGGAGGACAAAGGCAGCGGGTAGCCATTGCGCGGGCTTTGGTTACCAGCCCACAAATTGTTCTGGCTGATGAACCTACGGCAAATTTGGATTCCAAAACTGGTCAGACCATTATTGATTTGATGAAACACATCAACCAAAGCGAAAAGACGACTTTTCTTTTTTCAACCCATGATCACTCTATCATGAGCCAAGCCCGCCGGGTGGTTCGTTTATTAGATGGACAGATTGTTGAGTAAAAATCATGTTTAATTTAATCGTTATTAAAGTAGCTTTTAGGAATATTTTCTTGTACCGCATGAAAACGCTGATTGTGGGAAGTATTTTAGTTTTTGGTGCTTTCATTGCAGTTCTAGGTAATTCCGTAGTCAACGCCATTTCTAATGGCATGAAAAATTCCATTACCGAAAGTGTTACCGGAGATCTTCAGATTTATTCAAAAGATGCCAAAGAAAAACTTTCGGTATTTGGTAATATGGATGGTTCGCCGTCTGATATTGAATCAGTTAAAGATTTTAAAAAGGTCCAAGAAGTCCTTAGTAAAATTCCTAACGTGAAGTCCATCGTTCCGTTGGGTACAAACGCTGCCATGATGAATCCTGGGAATCTGATCGACGTTGAAGTAGAAAAAATCCGTGGATTATTTAAGGCTAATCCACGCGATCTGCAGGCCATTCAAGATTCGAAAGAACATCTCCATTTTCTTATTCAAGACTTAAAGGAAAATGAAAACAGCCATTCCATGGAATTCATCGCCACAAATGAAGAGGACCGGTTAAAAAATGCAGCCGATTTGACTACAGCG
>JAYVAZ010000296.1:0-9044 GCA_043750675.1 Pseudobdellovibrionaceae bacterium
CGCAGATTTTAGATTCGTACCTTAAACAAATAACCCGCCAAATTATTGAAAATCCTGATCAGGCCTTGTCGGGTCCCCTACTACGAAAAGATTTTAAAACGATTTCATCGCATCTGTCAGACATTAAAGGAACCGAACTAGAGCCAATTTACCGGGGATTCCTGCAGTCGTATTTTGCAGAAAAAGATTTAACGGAACTTCAATCTACTTTTCAACCTATAGATCAATTCGAAAAAAATGAGGATTTATGTTAACGATACAAGATTTTTCAAATCGTAAAAAAGCCCAGCAGAAGTTATCGATGATTACTTGCTACGATTTTTGGTCGGCACAAATTATTAATCAATCCACTATCGATTGCGTATTGGTTGGCGATTCAGGAAGTATGGTTATGCATGGTCATACGACGACTTTACCGGCAACGGTTGATATGATGGTTACCCACGTACAGGCGGTGGCCAAAGGGGCTCCGAAAAAATTTATTGTCGCCGACATGCCATTTTTAAGTTTTCGTAAAAGTATCGATACGGTTATGACAAACGTCGAACATTTAATGGCAGCAGGTGCGCAGGCTGTAAAATTAGAGGGCGCTGCAGGAAATCTTGAAATCGTAAAACACATCGTTGAATCAGGAGTTCCCGTAATGGGCCACTTAGGTTTGACTCCGCAATCGGTAAATATGTTGGGCGGATTCAAGGTCCAAGGCAAAGATGAAGATCACGCTAGGGGAATTTACGAAGCCGCAAAACAGTTAGAGCATGCCGGATGTTTTTCGGTTGTACTGGAATGTGTTCCTTCCGCTTTAGCACAGAAAATAACGGCTAACTTATCCATTCCTACCATTGGAATTGGTGCGGGTATAGAAACCGACGGTCAAGTTTTAGTTCTTCAAGATATGCTGGGAATGAATCCCCATTTTAAACCTAAATTTTTAAAAACATATTTAAATGGATACTACTTAATTCTAAACAGTTTGAACCAGTTTCACCAAGAGGTGGAGGGCAAAGTATTCCCTACCGAAAAAGAAAGTTACTTATGAAGATAATAGAATCAATTTCCGAAATGAAAATTTTTCGAAAGAGTCTTTCTGGTTCCGTGGGCTTCGTTCCAACGATGGGCGCCTTACATGAAGGACATTTGTCGTTAGTCCAAGAAAGTAAAAGAAATAACTCTAATACTTTTGTTAGTATCTTTGTGAATCCTACTCAATTTAATAATCCGGAAGATTTTAAAAATTATCCTAAAACTTTATCTGAAGACATTAAAATTTTGGAGGACCAAGGGGTCGACGTATTATTTTTGCCAAAATACGAAGAATTATACGTGGACGGTTACCGATTTAAAATTTCTGAAAGTGAACTCAGCCAAATTCTATGTGGCAAAAGTCGCCCAGGCCATTTTGACGGAGTTTTGACTGTCGTAATGAAACTTTTTAACATCACATCCCCGCATCAAGTGTATTTTGGTGAAAAAGACTATCAACAGCTGACTTTAATTAAAGAAATGATTTCGAATTTTTTTATGGATATTAAATTGATTCCGGTAAAAACCAAACGTTATGAAAATGGTCTCGCGATGAGTTCTCGGAATCAAAAGTTGACTGCAGATGAATTTGAAAAGGCGCCTCAAATTTATTCGATCATTTCCTCTGAACCCGACCTTCAAATTGCGAAAGCAAAATTGGCGCAACAAGGATTTGAATTGGATTATCTGGAGGATGTAGGAAGTCGCCGTTATGTTGCAGCCTTTTTAGGAAAAGTTAGATTAATTGATAATGTTGAATTGGAATTCAGCCGCAAATCCGAGGTCGCACTATGAAATCTAATAGAAAAAATATTTTAATTGGAATCACTGGTTCCATCGCTAGTTATAAAACCTGTACGGTGATTTCAGCGTTGGTAAAGAAGGATTATAACGTAAAAGTTGTCGCTACTGAATCCGCATTAAAATTCGTGGGAAAACCGCTTTTAGAAGGACTGTCTGGAAACAAAGTCCACACCGATCTTTATGAGGATGGTCAAGCAATGGAACATATTCACTTGGCAAGGTGGGCGGATCTGATTGTGATTGCTCCAGCAACAGCGAACTATATGAATGCCCTTTCTGCAGGACTCGCCAGTGATTTATTATCAACCATGTCCTTAGCGCATGATTTTAAGAAGCCCTTTTTGATTGCTCCCGCTATGAATCAGGCTATGTATGCACATCCTGCCACTCAAAACTCTATTATAAAATTGAAAGAATATGGTTATTCAGTATTAGAAACAGGCGAAGGAACATTGGCCTGCCAAGAAATCGGTCAAGGCCGTCTATTAGAACCCGAAGAGATTTTGCAACAAATCGAAAGGTTTTTAGAGGATCGAAATATAGATCATCTTTTGACAGCAACAAAGGCTACTTTTGGATCGATAAAGAAGAAAAGAATCTTAGTCACCGCCGGTGGCACGGAAGAGCGTCTGGACGATGTGCGTTCCTTAACTAATTTTAGCAGCGGTGAAACCGGAATCCTAATTGCCTATGAACTAAGCAAACACGGACACGCCGTGCATCTGTTAGTAGCCAACAAATCGAAACGGTATTTAAATTTAGATACGTCCTCTTCAGTGCATCTAAATTATTTTGATACTTTTAAAAATTTCCAGGATGAGTTTTTCTCCCTTTTAAAAGATAACTCCTTTGATTTCGTAATTCATTCTGCGGCAGTCAGTGATTTTCATTTACCAGAAAGCAGTTCGGCTACCGAAAAACTGAAATCAGAACAAACCTACAATCTTCAACTAGTTCCCAATCCGAAACTGATTAACCAAGTAAAAGATCAGTCTCTGAATAAGGGCGTACAGTTAATCGGGTTTAAATTAACTAGTACCTTAGACGAAAATAAAAAACATGAATCCATCAGCAAGTTATTTAAAAATGCCGATTGTGATTGGGTCATTCATAACGACATGAACGATATTAAAAGAGGAAATTTTTTATTTAATTTGTATTCAAAAAATGGTAAACAGCAGAGCGCCGATTCGAAGATGCAGTTGGCTTCCAAAATAGCAGAGGTAATTTTATGATTATTGCATTAGATGTGGGTAACAGCCAAATATTCGGTGGAGTATTTGTAAATGAAAAATTGAAGTTACGTTTTCGCAGAACTTCAAAAGCTTCCGCGTCCTCGGATGAAGTCGGAATTTTTTTACGTTCGGTTCTGCGTGAAAATGGATTTGATCCCTCAAAGGTCGATAAAATTGTATTTTGCAGTGTAGTTCCAGATGTGGTTTATTCGATTAAAAATGCCTGCAAAAAATATTTTAATATAAATCCTTTTGTGCTGCAGCCCGGAGTAAAAACGGGTTTAAAAATTAATTATCGAAATCCTTTGGAAGTTGGTGCGGATAGAATTGCGAATTCAGTTGCTGCGGTAAAATTATTTCCGAAAAGAAATATGATCATCGTCGATTTAGGTACGGCTACTACCTTTTGTGCTCTTTCAAAAGATCGGGAATATCTAGGTGGATCTATTGTTGCCGGCCTTAAATTATCCATGGAAGCGTTAGAAAATAATACGGCTAAACTACCCTCGGTAGAAATCGCCGCGATGGAGCAAGCATTGGGGCGCTCTACAGTGGAAAGTATTCAGTCAGGCCTATACTTCGGACACATTGGGACAATAAAAGAACTTTCCAGCCGAATTTCTGAAGAATGTTTCGCTGGTGAAAAACCCTACCTAATCGGCACTGGCGGTTTTTCTTCCTTATTCGAAAAACATAACGTATTTGATGTGATCCAGCCGGATCTGGTACTTCAAGGATTACTAATTTCTTTAAAAATGAATGCGAAGGTAGAAGATGAACTTAGAAATGTTGAAATGTAAAATTCATAGAGCAACGGTTACCGATGCCGATTTAAGTTACGAAGGGTCAATCTCTATTGCACCACAACTGATTGAAGCCTCGGGTATGCTAATTAATGAAAAAGTAGATATTTACAATTGCAATACGGGTGCGCGTTTTTCCACTTACGTTATTCCCGGCAAGCCGAATGAAATTTGTCTTAATGGAGCCGCGGCTAGGTTAGTGCAAAAGGGCGACATAGTCATAATTGTTTGCTACGCTTCCATGACGACTGAAGAAGCCAAGAAGTGGGAGCCCACTTGCGTTTTTGTTAATCAAAAAAATGAGATCGTTGAACTTAAGACTCGAGGGTAACCTAGAATCGATAATACTCGATGACATCGTGGGTGGCTTTGGCACGGTAGATTTGAAGATCATCATCCCAGTCCGGCAACTGCCAGCCAATGAGCTTTAATTTATTATTATTTTTAATTGGCTGCTTAATCCACTCAGAAAGTTCGCCCAAATTCAACGCACCTAAATTTAGATCTTGAATTGCAGGCATGTAGTAAACGATTAATGGCAGTCCGGCATTATCCCGAAGAAATCGGTCAATGTTGCCTTTTCTTAAATTGCCAAATTTTACTGATCCGACATCACAAGTTTTTATGGATACAACTCTTTCGGCATTTATTTTGTCCAAACTGATGTGGTTTTGCCCAGGACAATCAAAATAAATATAATAATCAGATGCAATGCTGGAAATTTTTGTTGGCCGCTTCACTTCGTCTACGAACAATCCATTCGAATCAAAATAGATATTTTGATTCGAAAAAATTACTTTAATGTCCCCATTTTTATTTATTCCACGTAGAAATGCAATATCATCGGCCTTATTGACCAGAAGTACGTAATCAAATTGATCGGTTTTCGAAAAGTTGAAATCATGTTGACGCAATCGATTGATTACCAATTCCAAATACCCCTTAACTGAATCATGATTAGATAACTGATTTAAGAAATCAATGTAATCCAGAATCAATTTTTTATCATTCAGCTCTACCAAGGACTGATTTTTATTTGATGCTACTTCAACCTGCCCTAAGACTTCTAAAGAATAGGCGATTTCATTACTGACGGCCTTATTGTACCTTAAGTCATTTAGAAAGAATTGAAGCAATTGATTACGTTGTGCCAAACTTAAATCTAAGTAGGCCTCCCATAATACTCCATTCATAAATTGGTTTAATGAGTCTTGACCGTAAGTCACCAATGGCCAGATGGATTTGTTTTCACTGTTGTAATTTTTTTTGGGATTAAAAACCGTGCGAAAAAAATGTTTAAGTATTCTTATATCACTTTCTTTAATTCCTTCTGACTTTTTAAATGAATCTTCCAGCGCTTGCTCGAATAGAAAGTTTTTAAGATTATCTTCCGCTTTAAATAGATCGCTACTGATGTAATATTGGTCATTCTTTCTTAAAATCATATTTTTGCGATCGGTAAGAATATTTAAAGAAAAACTTTCTGCCTTTAATCCATAAGAATCAAAAAATGAGGAAACCGTATTTAGGTCTTTTTCCGTTTTTGCTAAAATACCGTTTACTGAATCAGAATAGATGACATTCTTTTTATAACTGCAGTTAAATACGTGATATGAATTTTCCTGTCCTACAATACTAATCCTTTGTAATTGCATTGAAGCAATACACAAGGGTTTTTGGGACAAGTACAGAAAAAGACTTATGCCCATAAATAGAATAAATAAACTAAACGATAGGAGATACTTCATATTTAATTTTTACATAGACCGTTATGCTTTAAGACTGCCATGATTTGCAAGGCACGTTTTGTCTTGGCCTGAGGCCGCAGTACGTCCCAGTAAGATTTAGTACTAAATAAAGGTTCGCCTCGTCTTAATTGATCATTCAGCATAGCTAAACTACAAGCGATGCTTCCCTTTGCTGTTTTAGAGTCTCCTTTAGAGCAACCTTTCGAGTAACCTTGCTCTTTATCTAAATGCAATTGTAATAGACCCATAAGATCGCCGTTAGGTCCAGCGCCCGCTTTTTTTGGATCACAGCTACTTTCAAAAAATGCCATTGCTGTAAGAATCAGTGCCCAAACATGTTGTTTATTGCGTTCGCTTAAATTCGGATACAATGGACAATACTTATCAAAGTCAGTTGCTCCTAGATAGAGTTCCGGAGTCTTTTCTACCGTAACCATACTCATTACCGCTTTACCCCAGCCACCAATAGATTCGCTGTTTGTAAATTGGCCACAGGCTTGAGCCCACTCGTTGGCTTTGATTGCCATGGCAATTTCTTTTTTGGCATCAATTTCTTTTTCCATTATCGCAAGTTCTTTTTTAACCTGCATTTGAATGACCGATTCATCAATTCTCGCCGTGACTTCTTCAGCTAGTTGTTCCAATAACTTCGGTCGCATCATTTCATCGATTTGTTTAGCGTCTACTACGCGCTTATCCTCTGCAAACATAATGCTTTTTTGCTGAACTTCAGTTTTTTTCTCGAAAATAGTAAAACCTGAATTAACACGAATGACGCTTTTTACTGGGGTTTCCGCCGCTACCTTTTCTGCAAACGCTAATTGAAAAACAACACTAGCTATTAGAAACAGTAACGTCTTATGTACCACATTGTTTATCTGCACAGTAAACCTCTATTTAAAACCATCGACCTATTTATTCTATTATTTATAGGGTAAGGCGACGTTAAACTAAAGGTTTTGGAGCCAAAATGGGCCTGAAATTTTCAAATCCGGTATTTAATTTCCATATTGTCAAAAAGTTCAACAGTGAAATCAAAAAGTATTAATAGGTAAAAAGTGCGAACTGACTTGTTCATGTGCCTGTGCCGCGACGGCCGTGCGTTCCTTTTCATCTTTGACTGAAATGGGCTTTAGAAACTGCAGTTCCGCCTGCAGGCTTTTTAAAGAGCAGATTTTCCACATTGTACCTAGAAATCCTTGATCGCCGTACCAGCAGACGTGATCGCGCCACTTCAAAGTTAAAGGTTCGCCATTTACTTTGGTATAATTAATAACAAAAGG
Organism: Pseudobdellovibrionaceae bacterium; assembly: GCA_043750675.1. Classification (GTDB taxonomy): domain Bacteria; phylum Bdellovibrionota; class Bdellovibrionia; order Bdellovibrionales; family Bdellovibrionaceae; genus JAYSSX01. The sequence continues at coordinate 6,897 of JAYVAZ010000296.1, forward strand.
GTAGATCTGAGTTCCTGAACCCGCCGCCGCTGTCATCAAGGTTTTTTTAAAAGGCAGTACTTTTTCACCGTTGGTAGAAGTTCCTTCAGGAAAAAGAATAACGTTAAAGCCTTGAGTTAAGGCCTCGCGAATATTGGCAGTTTCATTAATAATATTCATTCGATTACGGCGTTCTACAAAAAGGCAGCCGCCCATTTCCGCCAAAGTTCCAATCAAAGGCATTTCGCGCATTTCATAAGACGTAACAAACATGCATCGCAACTGCGATGCCACTAATAAAATATCCAACATGCCCAAATGATTGCCTACATACAGATAATGTTTCCGCATATCTGGTTTCTCTTTAACTACCGCTTCAAAGTTTAAAAACCACATAAACATTTGTGAATAGCGCTGAATAATTCTAACGTAAAACTGTCTACGTTTTCTAATGTCACGATTAAATAAACGCCAAATATAGCAAAACAAAATATAGGATGAAACAAAGACTCCAAAAAGAACAAATTTAATAATTGCGATTAAGCCTGTGAGCATTCTTTATTATTTATAATTGTGGCTTGGGTTGGCAACTATTTAATCTATAACCAAGGAAGAGGCTTTTTGGATACGGTCTAAGAAAGATTCCCATTGTTCGCCGACATGGTAACTTTCTTTTTGAAAAACTAAAAGGTCCGGTTTCTTATCGGCTTCCGCCCGCAACAAGCCATATAATTCCCGTGCCGCCAAACTAGGCTCTTTAGAAAAAGTCAGAAACCTGATATTTTCCCATTTCTGCGGTTTGTTCATTTTTACGGATTCTATTTCATCAGGAAGCAGATCAAAACGCGCCTTAACAGCCGTAACAACATCTTCAGGTCCCTTTGGAATATTTAAGGCCGAAAAGGTAATTAACGGCACTGCTGGCATGTAATGGTGTTTCAAATGGCCAGGAGCGTGCTTTTTATCAATCAATAAATCCATTTCAAACTCAACTCGATTCCGGGTAAGTTCGGTTTTAATGTAAGTTTCTGAAATCAGTCCAGTACGTAAAATCTGAATTTTTTTCCCGGACACACTAAGGACGGTTGATTCCAATCCTACCTCACAAGGGCCACCATCTAAAACGAATAGGCCCTCGTCCTTAAACTCCGCCGTTACATGTTCCGCGGTAGTAGGACTTGTTTTTCCAAATTTATTTGCGCTAGGGGCAGCTAAAGGGACCCCGTATCTACGTAGCAGATCTAATGCCATCGGATGTTTAGGAATACGAATCCCTACTGTTTGAAGTCCCGAAGTGATTAAATCACTTACTCGATCGGCTTTTGGCATTACCAACGTCAATGGTCCTGGCCAAAATCGGTTCGCCAAAACTTCGGCTACGGGATTCCAAGCTGTCGTTAAATTCCGCGCTTCCGTTACATTATAAGTATGAACAATAAGTGGATCAAAAAACGGTCGATTCTTTATACGGAAAATACTTTTAATGGCCTCAGGATTATCTATGTCACCAGCTAAACCATAAACTGTCTCGGTAGGCATACCTATTACCGAACCTTGTTTTAAGGCAGCCAAAGCTTGATCTAAATGGTTTGAAGAAGAGTTAGACATAACTAAAAAGTATTTAACTGTAAAAGAAGAAAAAAACTACTTTATTTTAGGCTTGGACGACTGAGAATCAGTTTATTCGTCATAAAAAAGGTCGTCAACACCAGCAAAAACGTAATGAAAACAAATAACTCAGCCAAAAATAGCCAGTGAATAACTAATCCTCGATCAAACAAGTAAAACGTCAAAAGGCTAGAAACAGCTAAAGAAAGTAATATTCCTAATAAAACCGAAAAAAAGCTAACGGCCAGAGACTCGTATAAAGAACTTTTTAAAATGTTTCTTTGATCAGCGCCAATAATTTTGATCAGGTTATAGTCCCATTTTTTCTGCTGCAAACTTTGCTGATTAATAGATATCAAAATGATCAGTCCAATAAAAATCGAAAGGTAGGCCATTAGCTCTAATGAAACGCTTAATTTTTCCGTTAGCGCTACTAATTTTTCCACGGCCGTATCAACATCGACAATGGATACGTTGGGGTACAATCGGCGTGTCAGCCGATTGGGCGGAAACGGCCGACATACTCAGCCAAAAACTTGTCAGCTACCTGGCACCCTAACC